>NZ_JBKBOV010000027.1:0-67350 GCF_046293535.1 Massilia sp.
CTTCTTTGCTTCCAGTGCCTTCGCTTCGTCCAGGTCGCCACCGCGGATCGCGGTGTCGGCCAGCACGGTCACGCCGTTCGGCTGCACTTCGAGGATACCGCCTGCGACGAAGACGAACTCTATTTCGACTACTATTGCTGCTCGGTTTTAGATAATCTTTTCGTCTTACCGGGACCCTTTCGCTTGCCCGTATCTGAATAAGCTGGCGAAACTTCTGATACATCAGCCGAAGCCTGATCTTCCGCAGACGAGTTCGTACTTTTATTCTTCGCAGAACGGGCTATTTCCCACTTTTCCATGTCGCCTACGACATCTTCATCAACGTTGCTATTGAAATTCGGAGAGGGCAAGAACCATACGCCGTAAGCGCTACGTCCAGTAAAATTCGCAATATATTCTCTAAATGCACCGTAAAGCATCATGTAACCAGTACCACGAACAATTTTGAATCGTTTCTCTCCATCTTCTTTACCCTTAAAGAAGAGATAAGCGAAACCTTCGATTGTCACCGAATATGGAATTTGCAGTCCATTCTCTTGAGACTCTTGCTGGACTGAAAGACGAACCATAAGCGTAAAGTGGCGAGGATCATCAATCTCTTCGTCGGGATACATCAGATCGGTACCCAATTCGAATGAGACGTTATTGAAATCAAACTCGATTTGTGGGAAAAATCCTTCTTTGGGATTTTCTTTGTAGTCGGGATTAATTTCAATACTGATCTTACTAAATTCAAGACGCGAAAGTGATACCAGGCCGGGCTTCATAATTTACCTATTAGTAGTAAGCGCACTCTTTGAAAGGCGCAGCAATACTGGGCACGCTTCTCATAGAATTTCGGTTAGGACGATATTTATTTATATCGAATACATTTTCGAAATCCGATTTAAAAGAATCAACGCTGGTTTTCACAGCATCGTCAATTTTCTTAGCAGCTGGCTCAATAGGACAGGTGAACTTCAGTTCCAACTTTTCTTCAATTGCGTCCGCGAGTTGGTAAAGCGTATCCAACTGCAGATTTTGTTTTCCCTTAAGCATTCTGGAGACACTAGCTTCAGAAACGCCAAGTCGTTCAGCCAAATCCTTATTCAAAATATTCTTGTCACGCATAATTCTTCGGATTTGCTGCACCGGCAAAGCTCGACGAAGGGCACCCCAAAGCTCTCCTTTCTCAAGAACTTCGCTTGCGATCACATCATTGCTTTTTGCCATTTTTGACCTCACAAAAATCAATCTTACCTCTAGATTTTAAAATGTTCCTAATTTCTTCTTCACAGGGATCAGCTGCCTCTGCTGGCGTCGTTTCGTCTTTTTTATGGTATGCCATCAACAGGAAGATAGTCTTCCGTGCGGGAGATTCAAGATCTGTAACCGGATAAAAATAAATTCTGTCTTTATTATTCGGCTTTAGTTCCCAAAGCTTATGGTTAGACTTGTCGAACTTAAAGGTCCTTGCTGATTTGCAAGCTACGGCCGAGCCAGCCAAAACTGCTTGATAATTCTCATCTTGAATAGCTTCGAACAGCAGACCTATCGTTAGAAGAAAGCTTGCCTTCTTTTTACGATCGTCAACGTACTGCGATACGCTTCGTGTGAAACGATTTTTTTCGCTGGAGCAATCGGGGACTAACACAGCAACATCCCACTTAAGCTTGGACGTATCGATAACTCCTTCTCGATGGGAAGGATCAATCAGATCGTATAGTTGCTCTTGGGTAACTTTTCTAGCTTTCATGAGACAAGCATCTTAACACGTATGTTAAGTTAGTCTAGCATATTTCAAGTGTATTGATCTATCGCAGCAACATGTTGCATAGCGTACCGAAGTACGTCGATTACTGCGTGCAAACAAAAAGGCAGCCCACAGGCTGCCTTTTGTTCACGCAAGCAGATGCTTGCGACTCAGCGTCCTTTCGAACGCAGCTTCTGGATCGCCGCCAACTGCGCGATCGCCGCGGCCATTTCGGCCTGGGCTTTCGCGTAGTCGATCTTCGATTCCTTGTTCAGCATCAGCTCTTCGGCCTGCTTCTTTGCTTCCAGTGCCTTCGCTTCGTCCAGGTCGCCACCGCGGATCGCGGTGTCGGCCAGCACGGTCACGCCGTTCGGCTGCACTTCGAGGATACCGCCTGCGACGAAGACGAACTCTTCGCCGCCGGCAGCCGTCTGGATCCGGACGGCACCTGGCCTGATGCGCGTGATCAGCGGGGTGTGGCGTGGGTAGATACCCAGCTCACCCGCTTCACCCGGCAGCGCGACGAAGGTAGCCAGGCCGGAGAAGATCTGCTCTTCGGCCGAGACCACGTCCACTTGAATGGTGTTTGCCATGTCTGTCCTTCTGGTTAAGAATCTGGCTTAGGCAGCCAGTTTCTTGGCCTTCTCGATTGCTTCCTCGATGGTGCCGACCATGTAGAAGGCCTGCTCCGGCAGGTGGTCCAGTTCGCCCGATGCGATCATCTTGAAGCCCTTGATCGTGTCTTTCAGCGAAACGTACTTGCCCGGCGAGCCGGTGAACACTTCAGCGACGTGGAACGGCTGCGACAGGAAACGCTGCATCTTACGAGCGCGTGCGACGACCAGCTTGTCTTCCGGCGCCAGTTCGTCCATGCCCAGAATCGCGATGATGTCACGCAGTTCCTTGTAGCGCTGCAGGGTGCCCTGCACGGCGCGCGCGGTGCTGTAGTGCTCTTCGCCGACGACCAGCGGGTCCAGCTGGCGCGAGGTCGAGTCCAGCGGGTCCACTGCCGGGTAGATACCCAGCGAAGCGATGTCACGCGACAGAACGACGGTCGAGTCCAGGTGGGCGAAGGTGGTTGCCGGCGACGGGTCGGTCAAGTCATCCGCAGGGACGTACACGGCCTGGATCGAGGTGATCGAACCGGTCTTGGTCGAGGTAATACGCTCTTGCAGGCGGCCCATTTCTTCGGCCAGGGTCGGCTGGTAGCCCACCGCGGAAGGCATACGGCCCAGCAGTGCCGACACTTCGGTACCGGCCAGGGTATAACGGTAGATGTTGTCGACGAAGAACAGAACGTCCTTGCCTTCGTCACGGAAGGCTTCCGCCATGGTCAGGCCGGTCAGCGCGACGCGCAGACGGTTGCCCGGCGGTTCGTTCATCTGGCCGTAGACCATCGCCACCTTCGAGTTGGTCGGGTTTTCCAGGTCGACGACCTTCGCGTCCGCCATCTCGTGGTAGAAGTCGTTACCTTCACGGGTACGCTCACCCACGCCGGCGAACACGGACAGACCCGAGTGCGCCTTCGCGATGTTGTTGATCAGTTCCATCATGTTGACGGTCTTGCCGACGCCGGCGCCGCCGAACAGGCCGACCTTACCGCCTTTTGCGAACGGGCAGACCAGGTCGATCACCTTGATGCCGGTTTCCAGCAGGTCGGTCGACGGCGACAGTTCGTCGTAGGCCGGCGCATCGCGGTGGATCGATGCCATGCGCTCGTGGCTGACCGGACCGCATTCGTCGATCGGATTGCCCAGCACGTCCATGATGCGGCCCAGGGTCGGGGTGCCGACCGGGACCATGATCGGGTTGCCGGTGTTCTGGATGATCATGCCGCGGCGCAGGCCTTCCGAGCTGCCCAGTGCAATGGTACGGACCACGCCGTCGCCCAGCTGCTGCTGGACTTCCAGGGTCAGTTCCGAACCTTCCATTTTCAGTGCGTCGTACACTTTCGGCATGGCGTTACGCGGGAATTCCACGTCGACCACAGCGCCGATACACTGAACGATTTTGCCATCAGCCATTTTCGTTCCTTCAGATATAGTTAAATTCTTTTGCTTGATCGTCAGACGGCTGCTGCGCCGGAAACGATCTCGGAGAGTTCTTTGGTAATCGCTGCCTGGCGGGTCTTGTTGTAGACCAGCTTCAGGTCGCTGATGACACTACCGGCGTTGTCGCTCGCTGCTTTCATCGCCACCATGCGCGCCGATTGCTCGGACGCCAGGTTTTCTGCCACGGCCTGGTACACCAGCGCTTCCACGTAACGCACCAGCAGTTCGTCGATGACGACGGCCGCTTCCGGTTCGTAGATGTAGTCCCAGCTCATGCCGCCCTTGTCGGCTTCCATGTGCTTGGCCGGCAGCGGGAGCAGTTGCTCGACCATCGGTTCCTGCTTCATGGTGTTGATGAACTTGGTGTAGCACAGGTAGACAGCGTCGAGCTTGCCTTCCTGGTACGCGTCCAGCATCACTTTGACCGGGCCGATCAGCTTGTCCAGGTGCGGCGTATCGCCGAGCTGGGTCGCTTGCGACACGACCTTCATGCCCATGCGGTTCAGGAAGCCCAGGCCCTTGTTGCCGATGGCAACCGCCTCGACGGTGTTGCCTGCCTGCTCCATTTCGCGCGCCTTCAGCGTCACCTGGCGCAGCACGTTGGTGTTCATGCCGCCGCACAGACCTTTGTCGGTCGTGACGACGATGAAACCCACGGCTTTCGCTTGCACGTGCTTGGCTTGCGCCATGAACGGGTGCGTGTATTCCGGGTTTGCGCCGGCAAGGTTGGCGGTGATGGTACGAACCTTGTCACTGTAGGGACGGGCGGCGCGCATGCGATCCTGCGCCTTGCGCATTTTCGATGCGGCGACCATTTCCATCGCCTTGGTGATCTTCTTCGTATTCTCTACGCTCTTGATCTTGCCACGAATCTCTTTGCCTACTGCCATGAGTCCTTACTCCTTCCGCGCACCGGCGCCGTGCTCACACGACGCCGGCTTGACGATTAATATGCGCCGGATTTCTTGAAATCAGCAATGGCGGCGGCCAGCGCAGCTTCGCCGTCCTTGTCCAGTTGCTTGGTTTCGTCGATCTTCGACAGCAGGGCAGCGTGGCTCGACTTCAGGAAGTTGTGCAGACCCTGCTCGAACGGCAGGACTTTCTTGACTTCGATGTCGTCCAGGTAGCCTTTGTTGACGGCGAACAGCGATGCGGCCATCAGCGAGGTCGACAGCGGCGAGAACTGCGGCTGCTTCAGCAGTTCGGTCACGCGTGCACCGCGGTCCAGCTGCTTGCGGGTCGATTCGTCCAGGTCCGATGCGAACTGCGCGAACGCAGCCAGTTCACGGTACTGCGCCAGGTCGGTACGGATACCGCCCGACAGGCCCTTGATGACCTTGGTCTGGGCAGCGCCACCGACGCGCGACACCGAGATACCTGCGTTGATCGCAGGACGGATACCGGCGTTGAACAGCGAGGTCTCCAGGAAGATCTGGCCGTCGGTAATCGAGATCACGTTGGTCGGCACGAATGCCGAGACGTCGCCTGCCTGGGTTTCGATGATCGGCAGTGCGGTCAGCGAACCGGTCTTGCCGGTGACGGCGCCATTGGTGAACTTCTCGACGTAGTCGGCGTTCACGCGTGCTGCGCGCTCCAGCAGACGGCTGTGCAGGTAGAACACGTCGCCCGGGTAGGCTTCGCGGCCCGGCGGACGGCGCAGCAGCAGCGAGATCTGGCGGTAGGCAACGGCCTGCTTCGACAGGTCGTCGTACACGATCAGCGCGTCTTCGCCGCGGTCGCGGAAGTATTCGCCCATGGCGCAGCCCGAGTAGGCCGAGATGTACTGCATCGCAGCCGATTCCGATGCGGAAGCGGCGACCACGATGGTGTACTCCATCGCGCCGTGCTGTTCCAGCGAGCGGACGATGTTCTTGATGGTCGATGCCTTCTGGCCGATTGCGACGTACACGCAGGTGACGCCCTGGCCCTTCTGGTTGATGATCGCGTCGACAGCGACAGCCGATTTACCGGTCTGGCGGTCGCCAATGATCAGCTCACGCTGGCCACGGCCGATCGGCACCATCGCGTCGATCGACTTGATGCCGGTCTGCATCGGCTGCGAGACCGATTCACGGGCGATGACGCCCGGAGCGATCTTTTCGATCGGTGCGGTCAGGGTGGTCGCGATCGGGCCCTTGCCGTCGATCGGCTGGCCCAGTGCGTTGACCACGCGGCCACGCAGTTCCGGACCGATCGGCACTTCCAGGATGCGGCCGGTGGTCTTGACGGTGTCGCCTTCCGAGATGTGCTCGTAGGCGCCCAGGATGACGGCGCCGACGGAGTCGCGCTCGAGGTTCATCGCCAGGCCAAAGGTGTTGCCGGGGAATTCCAGCATCTCGCCCTGCATCACGTCCGACAGACCATGGATGCGGCAGATACCGTCGGCGACGGAGATCACCGTGCCTTGATTGCGAACTTCAGCCGAACCTTCCAGACCCTGGATGCGGCTCTTGATCAGTTCGCTGATTTCAGAAGAATTAAGTTGCATGAGTGCTAACTCCAAATGTTTTTGATGCGTAGGGCAAGGGCGCTAGGGCCGGCGAGTGCTGTCAGATTCCTGATTACGACACCAGCGCAACATGCATCTGTTGCAGCTTGGCGCGTACCGAGGTATCGAGCACTTCGTCGCCGACGACCACGCGCACACCACCGATCAGCGAGGGATCCACTGTTACCGTTGGGTTCAGCTTGCGGCCAAATTTCTTTTCCAGCGTTGCGACCAACTGGGCCAGCTGGTCACCCGCGATCTCGAAGGCGCTGACGATCTCCGCATCGGCGGCACCTTCGTTGGCGTTCTTCAGTGCCGCGAACTGGGCGGCGATCTCGGGCAGCAGGGTGACGCGGCCATTTTCGGCCAGCATCGCGATAAAGTTCTTCGCTTCAGCGTTCAGCGGCGACTTGACCAGGGACGCAATCGTATCGGCCAGCTGGGCAGCGGTGACCTTCGGGTTGGCGGCGAAAGCCTGCACGTCCGGGTTGGCGCCAATCTGGCCCAGCTCGGTAGTGACGGCCGACCAGGCGGTCATGTCGCCCGACTGGGCGACACGGAACAGCGCTTCGGCGTAAGGGCGGGCGACGGTTGCGAGTTCAGCCATGATCAGAGCTCGGTCGACAGTTTCGACAGCAGGTCGGCGTGGACCGCTGGGTTCACTTCACGCTTCAGGATCTGCTCGGCGCCTTGCACTGCCAGTGCGGCCACCTGGCCACGCAGTTCTTCGCGGACACGGGTCACTTGCTGCTCGGCGTCGGCCTGTGCGGCAGCGACGATACGGGCGGCTTCTTCGGCAGCGGTTGCCTTGGCTGCTTCGATGATCTGGGCAGCACGCTTTTCTGCGTCGGCGATGCGCTTCTGGACTTCGTCACGGGCACCGGCCATTTCGGCCTGCACGCGCTTTTCGGCAGCGGCCAGGTCGGCCTTGCCGCGATCGGCTGCGGCCAGGCCATTCGCGATCCTCTCGGCGCGCTCGTCGAGCGCTTTCATCAGTGGCGGCCACACGAATTTCATCGTGAAGCCCGCCAGGATGAAGAAGACCACGAACTGGACAAACAAAGTTGCGTTCAAGTTCACGGTAAATTCCTTCTCACAAAAACGGATGCCGAACCAGGGACGGTTCGGCTCTTCAGATCAAGTCGTGCTTGATTAGCTGAACGGACGTGCGAAGACGAACAGCATGGCGATACCAACGCCGATCAGGAATGCCGCGTCGATCAGGCCAGCCAGCAGGAACATCTTGGTCTGCAGGGTGTTCATCAGTTCTGGCTGACGTGCAGAAGCTTCGAGGTATTTACCGCCCATGATTGCGATACCGATGGAAGCACCGATAGCGCCCAGGCCGATGATCAAACCGCAAGCCAGTGCAACAAAAGAAAGGTCAGTCATGTGTAACTCCAAAAGTTAATTTAAAAACTAGATTAAAAACTACAACTTCTTTACAACCACTATCTATTCGATGCTTGCGGCGCCGATCAGTGGCCTTCATGGGCCTGACCGATATACACCAGCGTCAGCATCATGAAGATGAATGCCTGCAGGAACACGATCAGGATGTGGAAGATCGCCCAGATCGAACCCGCGATGATGTGACCGATCACACCAAATGCGGTGGCCATGGAGCCAAGCAGAGCAATCAATAGGAACAGCAGCTCACCGGCGTACATGTTGCCGAACAGTCGCATGGCAAGCGACACGGTTTTTGCTACATATTCGATGATGTTGAAGAGCAGGTTGAACGGCGCCATCCAGATGCCGAACGGTGCTGCGAACAGTTCGTGAAGCCAGCCGCCCAGGCCCTTGATCTTGACGCTGTAGTACAGCATCAGAGCAAGCACGCCGAGGGAGATGCCCAGGGTGCCGTTCAGGTCAGCGGTCGGCACCACGCGGTGGTACGGGAACAGGTGAGTCAGGCCCAGCCATTCGAAGCCCATCGCGAACATATCGACCGGCAGGAAGTCCAGCATGTTCATCAGGGCGACCCAGACGAAAATGGTCAGGCCCAGCGGTGCGATGAAGCTGCGATCGCCATGGACGATGGATTTGGACTGGCTTTCGACCATCTCGACCAGCATCTCGACGGCGGCCTGGAAGCGGCCCGGCACGCCCGAGGTGGCCTTGCGCGCAGCCATCCACATGAACAGGCAGCCGATCACGCCCATGGTGATCGACCAGAAGATGGTGTCGTAGTTGAAGACACTGAAGTCGACCACGAAATCCTGGTGCTTGTTCGACAGGTGGCCGAGGTGGTGAGTAATGTATTCCGATGAGGTGGGCGCGTGTGCTGCGCCGTCTGCGGTTGGAGTCGCCATGTGTCAGTGCCTAAATAATAAGATGATGTAACTCTTCAGCGCCACGACGAACCCGGCGAACAGCGCCAGCCAGTTCAGATCGTGGTACAGCTTCGCGACCGCGAACAGAAGCGCGACCGTCAATGCAATCTTTACAAATTCCCAGATGAAGAATACTGCAGGGCTACCGCCACCGGCCCGATGGGCGTTGGCGAACAGCCTGACTGCCATGATCCCGTTGGGTACTACACAACACAAACCACCCAGCACTGCCGAAAACATCGCAGACCATCCCCCCAGCAGTGCGGCGATGAGGCCTGCGACTACTGTTGCCATCAATTGCAGGGAGACGATGCGCAACATTTTTGTTCTGGTTTCTCGCCGCGCTTCGGACAGATACGATGTGGTAATTACATGAATCAGCGGGATTATAAGTGGTTATACGGACGCGAGTCAAACGATTCCGCGCTTATAACTGCGACGTAAAGATGTGATGGGAGCAACATTGGGCTAGCTGTTTTCCCCATATTTTCAGTCACTTAACTGATGAGCCGTGTAGGGTGGCCGGCTGTGCCGGCCACGCGTTCAAACAGTCTTCGCAGTGTGCGACCGTGGCATGCATACGTCAGTTGGACGCGCGTTCGGCGGAGCCGAACACCTACGATGAAGACACATTTCAGGTGCGCAGGCGGGCCAGCACGCCGTCGAGGATGTCGAGGTCGGCGAAGTCGATGATCAGCTGGCCCTTGCCCTTCGCGCCCATCTTGAACATCACCGGGGTGGCGAGCTTGTCGGACAGCTCCTCTTCCAAACGCACGATGTCGCCGGGTTTCTCCTTGGCGCGCGCCGGTGTCGCCGGGCTGGCGTTCTCCTCGAGCGCGCGGGCGACCAGCTTTTCAGTCTCGCGCACCGACAGGCGCTTGGCGATCACGTGGTTGGCCAGGGTGATCTGGTGCGCACTGTCCACCGCCAGCAGGGCCCTGGCATGGCCCATGTCGATGTCGCCGGCCATCAGCATGGTTTGCACCGGCTGGGCCAGGTTGATCAGGCGCAGCAGGTTCGACACCGCGCTGCGCGAGCGGCCGACGCTTGCTGCGGCTTGCTCGTGGGTGAATTGAAAGTCGTTGATCAGGCGCTGGATGCCCTGCGCTTCCTCGAGCGGGTTCAGGTCCTCGCGCTGGATGTTCTCGATCAGGGCCATGGCCGCGGCCGACTGGTCGTCGACCTCGCGCACCAGCACCGGAATCTCTTCCAGGCCGGCCATCTGGGCGGCGCGGAAGCGCCGCTCGCCGGCGATGATCTCGTACGGGACGGCCGCGCCCTCCCCCAGCGGACGGACCAGCACCGGCTGCATGATGCCCTGGGTCTTGATCGAGGCCGCCAGCTCGCTCAGCGAGGTTTCGTCCATGCGGGTACGCGGCTGGTATTTGCCGGCCTGGATCTGGGTGACCGGCAGCGACGAGGGCGCTTTACTGGGTGCCGGCTGGCTGTCGCCGCCGAGCAGCGCGTCGAGGCCGCGCCCGAGGCCTTTCAGTTTTTTGGTTGCCATTTCTGTGTCAGCTTTCAATGATTACATCGTCTTGATGCGTTCGACCATTTCCGCGCCAAAGGCGATGTAGGCCTGCGCGCCCTTGGAAGACGGATCGAACACCACGCCCGGCATGCCATACGAGGGCGCCTCGGCCAGGCGCACGTTGCGCGGGATGATGGTCTTGAACACCTTGTCGCCGAAGTGCTGCTCGAGCTGGCCGGAGACCTGCTGCGACAGGGTCATGCGCGGATCGAACATCACCCGCAAGAGGCCGATGATGCGCAGGTCGGTGTTCAGGTTGGCATGCACCTTCTTGATCGTGTTGACCAGGTCGGACAGGCCCTCCAGGGCGTAGTACTCGCACTGCATCGGAATGATCACGCCGTGCGCCGCGCACAGGCCGTTCAGGGTGAGCAGCGAGAGCGCCGGCGGGCAGTCGACCAGGATGAAGTCATAGTCCTTGTCCACGGCCGCCAGCGCGTCCTTCAGGCGGCGTTCGCGGTTCTCGAGCGCCACCATCTCGACTTCGGCGCCGGCCAGCTCGCGGTTGGCCGGCAGCACGTCGAAGCGCCCCGCCTCGGAGCGCATGCGCGCCGCGGCCACGTCGAGTTCGCCCAGCAGCACCTGGTAGATCGAGCCCTCGAGCGAAGCCTTGTTGATGCCGGCGCCCATGGTGGCATTGCCCTGCGGGTCGAGGTCGACCAGCAGCACACGCTGGTTCAGCTTGGCCAGGCCCGCCGACAGGTTGACTGTGGTGGTGGTCTTGCCGACCCCGCCCTTCTGGTTCGCTACGCAAAAAATCTTCGCCATCTATTCTTGTCCGTGGAAGCCAAGGTGATATACCGTTCATATCGTAAAAACGATTTAAACGGTTCGTATTTTATAAACTATATAAACTGTTTATACGGTTTATTTTGTTTATATCGATCGCTCGACAAATATGAGGTGGCGCTCCGCTCCCAGCCTTGGAACCTGCAATGGCTGTAAACCACTGATTTTCCACTCCGCCGGTACGCGCTCCTGTTCTTCCGCCGGCGCCGTGCCTTTCAGGGCGATGAATTTGCCGCCCTCGGCCAGCAGGTGCCCCGACCAGTTCAGGAAATCCGTGAGGTCGGCGAAAGCACGCGAGGTGATGACGTCGAATTTGTCGCTCACCTGCAGATCCTGCACCTTCATGGTGTGCACCGTGACGTTGGCCAGCTCCAGCTCCGCCTTCACCTGCTTTAGGAAGGCGGTTTTCTTGTGGACCGTGTCGATCATCGACACTTTCATGCCTGGCCTGCAGATCGCCAGCACCACGCCGGGCAAACCGCCCCCTGCCCCGACGTCCAGCACGTTGCCTGCGCCCGCGAATGCGGGCACCGCGGCGAGCGAATCGAGCAGGTGGTGGGTCACCATCTGCATCGGGTCACGCAAGGAGGTCAGGTTATAGACGCTGTTCCACTTGTTCATCAGCGCCAGGTAGTCGAGCAGCTTGTCCTGCTGTGCCGGGGTGACGTCCAGATGCATTTCCTCGACGCCGTCGGCCAGCACCTGCGAAAGTAGAGCGCGATCGAAATATTTCATTCAGCCTGCTCCGTCGGCGCATTGGTAAAGCCCTTGGCGCCGCGCTTTTTCAGGTGCACCAGCAGCAGCGAAATCGCCGCCGGCGTGACGCCCGAGATGCGCGAAGCCTGGCCCAGGGTTTCCGGACGCTGCTTGTCGAGCTTCTGGCGCACCTCGAAGGACAGGGCCTGGATGTCCAGGTAGTTCAGGTTTTCCGGCAGCTTCAGGTTCTCGTAGTGGTCGTGACGCTCCACTTCGCGCGCTTGCCGGTCGATGTAACCGGCGTACTTGAGCTGGATCTCGATCTGCTCCTTCACCGCCGGGTCTTCCACGCCCGGGCCGGCCAGGGGCTGGCCTTCAGCCCCGGTCATGCTCATCAAGGTGTCATAAGCGACACCCGGGCGGCGCAGCAGGTCGGCCAGGTTGTATTCGCGCTCGATCGCCTGCCCCACTACGCGCTGCGATTCGGCGGCTGCCAGGATGCGCGGGTTCACCCAGGTCGAGCGCAGGCGCTCGAGCTCGCGGGCCACCGACTCGCGCTTGTTCTCGAAGGCGGCCCACTGCGCATCGCCGACGATGCCGAGCTTGCGGCCGATCTCGGTCAGGCGCATGTCGGCATTGTCCTCACGCAGCGACAGGCGGTATTCGGCGCGGCTGGTGAACATGCGGTAAGGCTCGGCCACGCCTTGGGTGGTGAGGTCGTCGACCAGCACGCCCAGGTAGGCTTCGGAGCGGCCCGGCGTCCAGGCATCCTTGCCCTGGGTCTGCAGCGCCGCATTCAGCCCGGCCAGCAGGCCCTGGGCAGCGGCTTCCTCATAGCCGGTGGTGCCGTTGATCTGGCCGGCGAAGAACAGTCCCTTGATCGCCCGGGTTTCCAGCGACGCCTTCAGGCCGCGCGGATCGTAGTAGTCGTACTCGATCGCATAGCCTGGGCGCAGGATGAAGGCGTTCTCCATGCCGCGCATCGAGCGCACCAGTTCCAGCTGCACGTCGAACGGCAGGCTGGTCGAGATCCCGTTCGGGTAGAACTCGTTGGTGGTGAGGCCTTCCGGTTCCAGGAAGATCTGGTGCGACTCTTTCGAGGCGAAGCGGTGGATCTTGTCTTCGATCGAGGGGCAGTAACGCGGGCCCACGCCTTCGATCACGCCGGTGTACATCGGGCTGCGATCGAGGCCGTTGCGGATGATCTCGTGGGTCTTCTCGTTGGTGTGGGTCACCCAGCATGGCACCTGGCGCGGGTGCATGGCGGCGCTCCCCATGACCGAAAATACCGGCACCGGATCGAGGTCGCCCGGCTGCTCCGAGAGCACCGAGAAGTCGATGCTGCGGCCATCGATGCGCGGCGGCGTGCCGGTCTTCAGGCGGCCCTGCGGCAGCTTGAGTTCCTTCAGGCGGCTCGACAGCGACACGGCGGGCGGATCGCCGGCGCGGCCGCCCGAGTAGTTCTGCAGGCCGACGTGGATCTTCCCGTCCAGGAAAGTGCCGGCGGTGAGGACCACCGCACGGGCACGGAACTTCAGGCCGACCTGGGTGACGGCGCCGACCACGCGCTCGCCTTCGAGCATCAGGTCTTCCACGGCCTGCTGGAACAGCCACAGGTTCGGCTGGTTTTCCAGGCGCGACCGGATCGCCTGCTTGTACAGCAGGCGGTCGGCCTGGGCGCGGGTGGCGCGCACGGCCGGTCCCTTGGACGAATTCAGGATGCGGAACTGGATGCCGGACTCGTCGGTGGCAATCGCCATGGCGCCGCCGAGTGCGTCGACTTCCTTGACGAGGTGGCCCTTGCCGATGCCCCCGATCGATGGATTGCACGACATGGCGCCGAGGGTTTCGATGTTATGGGTCAGCAGCAAGGTCTTTTGACCCGTGCGTGCAGACGCGAGCGCGGCCTCGGTACCGGCATGGCCGCCGCCGACGACGATGACGTCGAATTCAGTTGGAAATAGCATGATGGAGAGTAAGGCGAGGAGTCTAATGCGCGATTATAGATTCTTTTCTCTTGCGGAAGCTTTTGGGGGGCTGAAAACGACAGATTTTGTTCCACGTGGAACAGTCAACCCGACAGTCGATCTGATGTTTCACGTGGAACAAAAACAAAAAAGCCGGGCGAACCCGGCTTGCTGTTTCACGTGGAACAATCACCAACCGATTTTGGTGAACGCGTCGTAGGCTGTCTTGAGGATCAGTCCCGACACTACCACGAGGAACAGTTTGCGCACGAAACCGCTGCCATGCTTCAGCGCCAGCCTGGTGCCGATCAGCGACCCGGCAACCTGGCACCCCGCCATCATCAAGCCCAGTTGCCACAACAGGTGGCCGCTGTATCCGAACCACAGCAAGGCCGAGAAGTTGCATGCGACGTTGACGATCTTGGCCGCCGCCGACGCGCTCAGAAAATCGAAACCGAAGAAGCGCACGAACAGGAAGATCAGGAAGCTGCCGGTGCCTGGTCCAAAGAAACCATCATAGAAGCCGATCGCGGCGCCGATGCCGATCGCCCAATAGCGCTCGGCCAAGCCGCTGTGCACGGGTGCATGCACCGAACCGAGATCTTTCTTCTTGAAGGTATAGACGGCCACCGCGACCAGGACGATCGGCAGCAGCGTACGTACAAAATCGGCCGGTACCCGCGTCACCGTCCATGCGCCAGCAAAGGACAGCGCAAAGGCGGCCAGCGCCGCCGGCGCCGCGGTGCTCCACGCCACCCTCACCCGCCGCGCGTAATTCACGGCCGCGGCACTGGTGCCGAAGATGCTGGCGAACTTGTTCGTGCCCAGCAGCGTTGCCGGAACCTCTTTCGGCAGCACGGAGAAAATCGCGGGAATCTGGATCAGGCCGCCGCCGCCGACAACGGCATCGACCAGGCCGGCGGTGAAGGCAGCAACGCCGAGCCAAGCAAAATCAATCATGGGAAACGAGGGAGGAATGCAGAGGCTGCATTGTACGGCAGCCACATCCTTCAAACAGCAATCAGCCAGCGTGCCGGGATAGTTGGCCTAGTTCATGCACAGCGCAAGAGTAGTCGTTGTTGCGACGCAACAATACGTGAATGCCGAGCGTGTCGCGATACCTAGGAGCGCAGGAAGTCGAGCAACAGGGCATTGAGGCGATCGGTTGCCGACAACTGCATCCAGTGCCCCGCCCCGCTCAGGCGCTCGTAGCGGAAACCGGCGCGGCAGTGGTGGAGTGAATCGAGCATCTGCTTCTCGCCCAGCGCCGGGTCGCGATCGCTCCAGACCCCCATGACCGGCACCTCGACCGGGCACCAGTGGTGCGGCCGGCCCAGCTTCACGTTGGCGCGGTAGTAGTTCAAGGCCGCGGTCAGGCGCCCTTCCGGCTCCAGCGCCGCACGCCAGATCGCCACCTGTTCCGGGCGCTTCGTCAATTGGCGCAGGAAGAACCAGTCGTTGGCACGGATCGCGTGTTCAGCCACGACCGGCATCAGGAAACCGAGGATGTACCAGAAGCGCATCTGCTGGGTGACGCCGGCATGCGCGATCGCCGCCGGATGTCCGGTGGACAGGGTGACGAAACGCTCGAAGCGCCGTGGCGCATTCATGCACAGCTGCCAGCCGACCAGCCCGCCCCAATCGTGGCCCACGAGCGAGGCTTTCTCCAGGCCGAGCCGGTCCATCAGGCCGAGGATGTCGGCGCACAGGAACTCGACGGCGTAGGCGCCGGTAGAGGGCGGCGCGTCGGTCTTGCCGTAGCCGCGCATGTCGGGCGCGATGACCCGGAAACCCTGGGCGACCAGCGCCGGGATCTGGAGGCGCCAGATGGCATGGGTGTCCGGAAAACCGTGCATCAGGATCACGGCCGGTCCTTCGCCCGCGCTGACGTAATGCATGCGCAAGCCGTGTACGTCGACGTAATGGGATTCCAGATTCATGTCCGCTCCACAGGCAATGGGCAGCCGCCCTCCGCCGCGTGTCCGCTTGTGGCCACGCTCGAGCAGCGCACCGAGTTCCTCAACAATATCATGATGTACTTATACCGGCTCAAAAGCCTGGTTCCTGCGGCAACACCGCAGACTATTTCTGCGCTGCTCCAAGTTTCGCCTTCACATAAGCCAGCCACCGATCGTCGGGATTCGGCCTGCCGCCGATGGATGCGATGTGCTCGAAACTACGCCAAGTGGGCGGACTCCCGCGAAAGACCAGGTAGGTTTCGCCAAGCGTGAAATTCGGTCTCAGCACGCAGTCCGAGTCGTTGTAGAGGCGACCGCCGCCGCGCTCCCAGAACGCATCATCGCCATGGTCGCTCGAGGCAGGCCCGGGGCGCGTTTCTCCGCTTGCGCCAACGAGCGTGAAACGCGTGTCAGCCGCTCCCGAGATGCGCTCTTGCACTGCGAATTCGTACTCGACCGATGGGCGTCCGCCAGACGCCGGGATCGAAGAAGGAGTTGCCCTGATGACCTTGGCGACAGACACATCCGCCGCGATTGCAATTTGCTGTTCAGGTGTCACTACCTGCGTGAGCGGTGGCATCCGGCAAGCATCAGCGAAGGGGATGCCAATCGCGTTCAGCAACACGACGGTACACAAGCGTTTTGCAGCGCTAGGTTTCAATAATGCATTGCTCATTGCTCGCTTTCGTTTGACATTCAATGTGCAAGGAATCGGCCCGCAGTCGCGGCCAGCATCGTCGTCAATGCACCCGGCTGACATTCACCGGGCCTGTTCCGCGAGGATGTCCTGCGCGGCCTTTTCCGCGATCATGATGGTCGGGGAGTTGGTGTTCCCGGAGGTGATGAAGGGCATGATCGAGGCATCGACCACGCGCAACTTGCCGATACCGCGCACCCGCAGGCGGCTGTCGACCACGGCCAGCGGATCGTCCGTGCGGCCCATGCGGCAAGTGCCGACCGGATGGAAAATCGTGGTGCCCACCAGCCCTGCCGCATGGGCGAGTTCTTCCTTGCTCTGGTATTGCGGGCCGGGCATGAATTCTTCGGGACGGTATTTTGCCAGTGCCGGCGCGGCCACGATACGGCGCGTCAGCGCCAGCGCCGCGGCGGCGACCTCGCGATCGGCCTCCGTGCTCAGGTAGTTCGGCGTGATCTGCGGTGGCGCATAGCTGTCGCCGGATGCGATGCGAACCTGCCCCCGGGAGGTTGGTTGCAGGTTGCACACGCTGGCGGTAAAGGCCGGGAAGCGGTGCAGCGGATCGCCGAACTTGTCCAGCGACAGGGGCTGGACGTGGTATTGCAGGTCAGGCGCCGCCAGCTCGGGGGCCGACTTGGCAAACACACCCAGTTGCGACGGCGCCATCGACATCGGACCACTCCGGAACAAGGCGTATTCCAGTCCGATCAGCGTCTTGCCGAACCAGTTGGTGGCGCGCGTGTTCAGGGTCGTCACGCTGCGGACCTTGAAGATCATGCGCAGCTGCAGGTGGTCCTGCAGGTTGCCGCCGACGCCGGGCAGGTCCATGACCGGCGCGATGCCATGGCGCTGGAGTTCGCCGGCTGCCCCGACGCCGGACAGCTGCAGGATCTGCGGCGACCCTACCGCTCCGGCCGCCAGCAAAGTCTCGCGCCGCGCCGTCGCCGTATACGCCTGGCCCCCGCCGGTGAAGCGCACACCCGTGCAGACCTTGCCCTGCGCACCGTCCTCGAACAGCAGGCGCTCGACGTGGCAGCCGGTCATGATCGTCAGGTTCGGCCGTTTTGCCGCCGGTTTCAAGAAGGCTTTCGCCGTGTTCAGGCGGATGCCGCGCCGCTGGTTGACCTCGAAATAGGCGGAACCCTGGCCACGGCCGGCGTTCAGATCGTCGATCTTCGGGATGCCGGTCTCGGCTGCCGCTTCACGAAAGGCGTCGAGGATTTTCCACGACAGCCGCTGTCGTTCGACACGCCACTCGCCGCCGGCGCCGTGCAGTTCGCTCGCGCCCAGATAGTGGTCTTCGCTGCGCTTGAACAGCGGCAGCACCCTTTCCCAGCGCCAGGAATCGTCGCCAACTACCATCGCCCAGCGCTCGTAATCGGCCGGCTGGCCGCGCATGTAGATCATGCCGTTGATCGACGAACTACCGCCCAGCACCTTGCCCCGCGGGTAGATCAGCGCCCTTCCATGCAAGCCGGGATCGGCCTCGGTGCGCAACAGCCAGTCGGTGCGCGGATTGCCGATGCAATGCAGGTAGCCGACCGGGATATGGATCCACAGGTAATCGTCTCGGCCGCCGGCTTCCACCAGCAGGACCTCGAGGTCCGGGTTGCGCGTCAGCCGGTTCGCCAGCACGCAGCCGGACGTGCCGCCGCCGACGATGATGTAATCGTACTCGCCCGCCGAGATCAAGGCCGGCGTTCCCGCACCGCGCCGCCATTGCCGTGCCCGCCCCTATTTCCAGGGCTGAGCGCATGCGCACCGCCGCTCTTCGGCGCACATGGCACGGGCAATCGACACAGCGCGTCGAGATCCAATGGACCCTCCGTTCGTCATTCGTTGAGGCAAGCTTACCAGATCGTAAACGGAAGTCCAGGGGCCATCTGTGGATAAGCCTCTTGATATCCACAGGTCTGTTTTGTGCAGAACTGGGGGATATGGAGGGAGGTCAAAAACTTGTCCAGTTTTCAGGCAAGCTTCACGCGCCACTGATGCACTGCCTTATACGATCGGTAAACCAATGATTTTGCAGGCGTTAACCGTCTTGTCCACAACGTGGGGCCGGCGTTAACCACTACTACTATCGTTGTATACAAACTTTGTTTGTAAACCTCGAGAAAAATTTTTGAAATTTTTTTTCCCTGCGTCGCAAGCCGTCGACACAGCCCTGGCAAAGCAGTTCTCACTGCCTGCCCTGCATGCAAAAAACCGATCACACGCTTGAGCAGCACATCAGGATCAGGGCACCGCAAGCCTGGTCTGCCTCGCCGCTAGGAGCGCCTGCGTCGCGCCAGCTCGGCAGCTGAAAGCCCGTCAGCCCTATCGTCTGCAGGCCATGACTGCAAAACCCCGATTTTCGAACTCATCTGTGGAAAACCGCTGGGATATCCACAGGATCGAATGTGTAGAACAGCCGCTTAACCCGCATGCCCAATATTCTGTCCAAGTTTCCTCCAGTTCAAACACAAGCCTTGTCCAGCAGGTTAACGCGACCGTAAACCATTGACGTTGTGGAGAAAACCTTTCTTATCCACAGCAAATAGCGCGTTTACTATTACTACCAGTTTGTATACAAACTTGTTTACTACAACGACAAAACCAACAGCACCAATCCAGCCGCAACGCGCTTCCGGCTCGAACACCTGTCGGCCACCAAGGCATCCGCCACTGCCCGGCCACCCGCATCTGCCAGGATCGGCTGCCAAGCTCCCACTGTCTCCAGAACGCCTCCAAAACCATCCTTCGGCGGATTGTTGCTGACGCCACTGTGGAAAAGTCGCTGCATATCCACAGGATCGGATGTGCAGAACACGGCAATTCCTGCTTCGCGCGAAAACTGTCCAAGTTTCGTCCAGACTCCACACAAGCTTTGTGCAAGCGGTAAACGCGCCTGCAAGTCCTTGATGCTGTGGAGTAAACGCGAGTTATCAACAGAAGAAGCCGCGTTTACTATCTACTACCAGCTTTGTATACAAACTTTAGTTAACTAATACCTTGATGCGCTGCACTGCCGGAACAGCCAGAAAAGCCGGAAAAAACCAGGAAAAACAGGTTTTTGCTGGCCTCACGCTCGTAAGACAAGCAAAATGGCAACTCAAGCGTAGGATTCAGCAGGCTCATGAGCTCGATCAAACCGTGCACAAGCGTTGAACAAGCCGGCTGGCTGCAGCTGCGCATGGCCTTGTGGCCTGCCGATCGTGCCGAACACTTGCAGGAAATGCAGGAACTGTGTGCACAAGCTGGCCGTTATGCACAGTTCCTCGCCTACTCGCACCTCGGAGAGCCCCAGGGATTGGTCGAAGTGGCGCTGCGCAGCGACTGCGTCAACGGCACCGAGTCGTCTCCAGTCGGCTTTCTGGAAGGTCTGTATGTCGATCCGGCCTTCCGCAAGCAGGGAATCGCTGCCTTGCTGGTGCAAGCTGCCGAGCAATGGGCGAAAAGACAGGGCTGCACCGAGATGGCCTCGGATGCCTTGCTCGAGAATACGGCCAGCCATGCGATGCACCGCGCGCTTGGATTCGAGGAAACCGAGCGCGTGGTGTACTTCCGCAAGCTGCTTTCATAGTAAAAACGCAATAAAACAAAGGAAAACATGCGACTGGGGATCATCAGCGCGCTGCACGAAGAACAGTTGGGGCTCGTAGAAGCCATGAGAGGGCCCGCCAAGCTCATCCATGGCAAGCGTGACTACTGGCTAGGAAACCTGTGGGAAATCGACGCTGTGTGCGTCCTATCGCGAATTGGCAAGGTTGCCGCTGCGATGACGGCCACAACGCTTGTGGAAAAGTTCGGAGTTACCCACATCCTCTTTACCGGCGTGGCTGGTGCGGGGGATAAAACGGTCCAGGTTGGCGATATCGTGGTCGCGGAGGCCCTGGTCCAGCACGATATGGATGCGAGCCCGCTGTTTCCCCGTTTCGAGGTGCCGCTCACCGGCCTGACGCACTTCCAGCCGGACCAGGGCTTGTCGCTGCGCCTGTCGCGCGCCGCCCATGACTTCCTCGAGCAGGACCTGGCAAGCGCGATCAGCGAGGGAGAACGGCGCGAATTCCGGCTGGTGCAGCCGCGCGTGCACCGTGGCCTGGTGGCGAGCGGCGACCAGTTCATGAACGACCGCCTGCGCTTGAACGCGCTCAACGAGGCCCTTCCCGGCCTGGTGGCGGTCGAGATGGAAGGCGCCGCGGTGGCCCAGGTGTGCCACGAGCTGGGCGTGCCCTGCGCCGTGATCCGCACCGTGTCGGACAACGCCAACGAAAACGCCGCGACCGATTTCATGCGTTTCGTGAAATCGGTCGCCGCGCAGTATGCGTTCCACGTCACCCGGCGCCTGTGCCGGGATCTGGTCGCCAGCCCGCTTCAGCCCAGGAGCGATTCGGCCGGCACGTAGTCGTACTTCAGGTCGCGGGCGACGGCTTCGTAGGTCACCTTGCCTTGGCAGACGTTCAGGCCATTGCGCAGGTGGACGTCGTCCAGGAGCGCCTGCCGCCAGCCCTTGGTCGCCAGCGCCACGGCATGGCCGATGGTGGCATTGTTGAGCGCGAAGGTGGAGGTGCGCGCCACCGCGCCCGGCATGTTCGCCACGCAGTAGTGGATCACGCCGTCGACCACGAACGTGGGGTCGGCATGGGTGGTCGGGTGCGAGGTTTCGAAGCAGCCGCCCTGGTCGATCGCCACGTCCACCACCACCGCGCCCTTCTTCATGCGCGCGATCATGTCGCGGCTGACCAGCTTGGGCCCCGCGCCGCCCGGCACCAGCACGCCGCCGATCACCAGGTCGGCATCCAGCACCGCTTCTTCGATCGCCTGCGCGTTGGAGTAGAGTGTGGAAATGCGGTTACCGTAGACCAGGTCGAGCTGGCGCAGGCGGTCGACGTTCTTGTCGAGCACCGTCACGCGCGCGCCGGTGCCGACCGCCATCTGCAGCGCATTGGTGCCGACCACGCCGGCGCCGATGATCGCCACATGGCCGGCGGCGACGCCCGGCACGCCCCCCAGCAGCAGGCCCATGCCGCCTTTCGATTTTTCCAGGTGGCTGGCGCCGGCCTGGATCGCCATGCGGCCGGCCACTTCGCTCATCGGCGCCAGCAGCGGCAGGCCGCCGCCCGCGCCGGTGATGGTTTCGTAGGCGATGCAGACCGCGCCGGATTTCACCAGGGCGGCAGTCTGTTCGGGATCCGGCGCCAGGTGCAGGTAGGTGTACAGCACCTGCCCCTCGCGCAGCATCGCGCACTCGAGCGGCTGCGGCTCCTTGACCTTGACGATCATGTCGGCCCGCGCGAAGACTTCCTTCGCCGTGGCCACGATGCCGGCGCCCGCCGCCATGTACTGCTCGTCCGATAGCCCGATCTGCTCGCCGGCGCCCCGCTGCACGATGACGTCGACGCCGCGCGACGTCAGTTCGCGCACCGAAGGTGGCGTCATCCCGACACGGTATTCGTGATTCTTGATCTCTTTTGGTACGCCAACAAGCATGTCTACCTCCAAGATGTATAAGAATGTGAAGCTGCTACGGCATTACGGTACGCCTGTTTCGAAGATTTTGTAGGGTGGACGTCTGTGCCGTCCACCCTACGGGTTCAGCATAAAAAAAGGGGAGCTTGCGCTCCCCGATGATTACACTCCCAGCGTCATGAGGCTTGCGTTGCCCCCAGCCGCCGTCGTGTTGACGCAGACGGCCCGTTCGGCCACCAGCCGCCACAGGGCGACCGGCCCGGTGGCGCTGGTGTCGACAATGCCGACGATGGCCCCGGTCCGCGCCGCCAGCTTGCTGCGCAGCGAACCGTTCAGGCCCGCTTCCAGCAGCGCGATCTGGAACTCGCTGGCCTCGATTTCATCTTCCCCGATGAAGCGCACGCGCTCCTTCACCAATGCCGGCAGGTTCGCCGGAATCAGATCCGGCGCGGCCAGCACCAGTGCCCGGTTGCCCTCGGCCAGGCTGGCCGCCAGCTGGTTGAGCAGGCCGGCAGCCGTCTTCGGCGCGCACAGCACGGTGCCGCGCGGCGTGAAGGCCAGGGTATTGCGCTCGCCGGTCGGACCCGGCAGGGCGATCTCGACGCCGTTCAGCGCCGTACGGCCGTAGCCTTGCGCCAGCGTTGCCACGTCGAGCTGGCCGTCGTTGCGCAGCCAGCCGAGCAGCGCGTCCAGGCCGGCATCGAACCTGCGGCTGTGCTCCATGAGCGGCGCCGCATGGCGCTGCAGGCGCTTCAGGTAGAGCGGACCGCCGGCTTTCGGGCCGGTGCCCGATTTGCCCTCGCCCCCGAAAGGCTGCACGCCCACGACCGCGCCGACGATGTTGCGGTTCACGTAGATGTTGCCCACGTGGGCGCGTGCGACGATGAAGTCGATGGTCTCGTCGATGCGCGAATGCACGCCCAGGGTCAGGCCGTAGCCGGTGGCGTTGATGGTGTCGACCACTTTCGCCAGGTCGGCACGGCGGTAACGCACGATGTGCAGTACCGGGCCGAAGACTTCGTGCTTGAGTTCGGCCATCGAGCCGATTTCCAGCACGGTCGGCGGCACGAAGGTGCCGGCCCGGTCGACGCTGTCCGGCAGCGCGAGCGCGAAATGGCTGCGTGCGGTGGCGCGCATGCGCTCGATGTGGGCCAGCAGGTTGCGCTGGGCTTCGGCGTCGATCACCGGGCCGATGTCGGTGGCCAGGCGGTCGGGCGAGCCGACGCGCAGTTCCTGCATCGCGCCCTTGAGCATGGTGATCGTCTTGTCGGCGATGTCTTCCTGCAGGAACAGCACGCGCAGCGCCGAGCAGCGCTGGCCGGCGGAGTCGAAGGCCGAGGACAGCACGTCCTGCACCACCTGCTCCGGCAGCGCCGAGGAATCCACGATCAACGCGTTCTGGCCGCCGGTTTCGGCCACCAGCGGGATGTCGATGCCTTCCTGTTCGGCGCGCTTGGCCAAAGTGCGGTTGATCAGCTGCGCCACTTCGGTGGAGCCGGTGAAGATCACGCCTTTCACACGCGAGTCCGAGGTCAGTGCGGCGCCGACCACCTCGCCGCGGCCCGGCAGCAGCTGCAGCGCGGCGCGCGGGCAGCCGGCCTCCAGGAACAGCTCGACCGCGCGGTGCGCGATCAAGGGGGTCTGCTCGGCCGGCTTGGCCAGCACCACGTTGCCGGCCGCGAGGCTTGCTGCCACCTGGCCGGTGAAGATCGCCAGCGGGAAGTTCCATGGCGAGATGCATGTCACCGGACCGAGTGCGCCTTCGGCTTTGGATGCGCGGATCTCGACCGCGTAGTAGCGCAGGAAGTCGACCGCTTCGCGCAGTTCGGCGATCGCGTTCGGCAGCGATTTACCGGCTTCGCGCACGGCCAGCGCCATCAGTTCGGTGCCGTTCTGTTCGAACAGGTCGGCGGTACGCTCGAGGATGGCGGCGCGGGTCTCGACCGGGGTGCTTTCCCATTCGCCGGCGAAGGCGCTAGCCGCGGCCAGGGCGGTGTCGACGTCGGCACGCGTGGCTTCCTGCACCTGGCCGACGACGTCGCTCGACATGGCCGGGTTGACGACCTTGGCGGTTTCACTTGCTTCCACCGGGCCGGCGATCAGCGGCATCGCGTTGTGCTGGCGCTGCTTGGCCAGGCCTTCGGCGGTGGCGGTGAGCATGTGTTCGTTGACCAGGTCGAGGCCACTTGAATTCTTGCGCTCGGCGCCGAACAGCTGCAGCGGCAGGGCGATGGCCGGGTGTGGCTTGCCGCCGGCGGCGCGCGCCTGCTCGAAGGGATCGGCCAGCAGGGTGTCGATGGCCACCTTCTCGTCCACGATCTGGTTCACGAACGAGGAGTTGGCGCCGTTTTCCAGCAGGCGGCGCACCAGGTAGGCCAGCAGGGTTTCATGCGAGCCGACCGGCGCGTAGATGCGGCAGGCCTTGTCCAGCTTGTTCGAACCGACGACCTGGTCGTACAGGGTTTCGCCCATGCCGTGCAGGCACTGGAACTCGTAGTTCTTGACCCCGTCGGCCTTGGCCCAGGTGTAGATCACCGACAGCGAGTGCGCGTTGTGGGTGGCGAACTGCGGGTAGATGATGTCGCTCGCCGCCAGCAGCTTGCGCGCGCAGGTCAGATAGGACACGTCGGTGTACACCTTGCGGGTGTAGACCGGATAGCCCGGCATGCCGTCGACCTGGGCGCGCTTGATCTCGGCGTCCCAGTAAGCGCCCTTCACCAGGCGCACCATGAACTTGCGGCCGCTGCGCTTGGCCAGGTCGACCACGAAGTCGATCACGAAGGGGCAGCGTTTTTGATAAGCCTGCACCACCAGGCCGATGCCCTCGAAGCCGGCCAGCTCGGGATCGAAAGCGAGCATTTCCAGCATGTCGAGCGAGATCTCGAGGCGGTCGGCTTCTTCGGCGTCGATGTTGATGCCGATGTTGTACTGCTTTGCCAGCAGGACCAGGCTGCGCACGCGCGGCAGCAGCTCGCCCATCACGCGGCTGTACTGGGCGCGGCTGTAGCGCGGGTGCAGGGCCGACAGCTTGATCGAGATGCCCGGGCCATCCTTGATGCCGCGGCCGTTCGAGGCCTTGCCGATCGCGTGGATCGCGCTCTCGTAGGAGGCATAGTAGTTTTTCGCATCCAGCTCGGTCAGTGCGGCTTCGCCCAGCATGTCGTAGGAATAGCGGTAGCCGCGGCTTTCGTTCTCGCGGCTGTTCTTGAGCGCTTCCTCGATGGTCTGGCCGGTGACGAACTGGTTGCCCAGCATGCGCATGGCCATGTCGACACCCTTGCGGATCAGGGGCTCGCCGCCCTTGGCGATCAGGCGGGTGAGCGCCGAGCCCAGGTTCTTTTCGCTGTTGGTCGAGACGAGTTTGCCGGTGATGAGCAGGCCCCAGGTGGCCGCGTTGACGAACAGCGAAGGCGATTCGCCCAGGTGCTTCTTCCAGTCGCCGCGGCTGATCTTGTCGGCGATGAGGCGGTCGGCGGTTTCGCTGTCCGGGATGCGCAGCAGCGCTTCGGCCAGGCACATCAGCGCCACGCCTTCTTCCGACGACAGCGAGAACTCGTGCATCAGCGCGTCCACGCCCGAGGAGCGGGTGCGCTTTTCGCGCACGCTCGAGACCAGGCGGTGGGCCAGCATGGTGGCGTCGGCGTTGGCGCTGGCGCCCTGGGCCAGCAACCACTGGACCGCTTCCGTTTCATCGCGGCGGTAGGCGGCGGTGATGGCCTCGCGCAGTGGGGTCTGGTCCTGCTTGACCTCCTGCTTGAGCGCATCGAAGGGAACGAAAGTGGTGGCCGAGGTGCTAGCCAGGGCGGCGTCAATGTGCATGGCGGGTCTTCTAAAAAGGAATCGAACATAGGCTCGACGCAGCAAAAAACGCCGACCCGCGAGAATGGCGGACGGCGTACTGCGCAATACCTTGGAATGATTCGATTGTAGAAGGAAATCTTCTGGATTAATTCTGTTTTTACGACAGACTAGCAAAAGATAGTTTTTGGTGCGACAATCTGACCAAATAATATTTACATGGCTGGAGAGAGACCATGCTCGATAAGATCAGTAAGAAAATTCTGGCGGAACTCCAGAACGACGGGCGAATCAGCAACGTCGAGCTGGCGGCGCGTGTCAACCTGTCTCCTGCCGCCTGCCTGGAGCGCGTGCGCAAGCTGCACGAGTCCGGCTACATCATGGGTTATACCGCCCAGCTCAACCCGCAGTTGCTGGATGTGTCGCTGCTGGTGTTCATCGAAGTGGTGCTCGATCGTACCACTCCCGAGGTGTTCGATGCATTCAAACAGAGCGTCCAGATGATTCCGGAAGTGCTGGAATGCCACATGGTGGCGGGCGGCTTCGACTACCTGGTCAAGGCGCGCGTCAAGGACATGGCGGCCTACCGGGAATTCCTGGGCAAGACCTTGCTGCAGAAGGGCGTGCGCGAGACGCACACGTATGCGGTGATGGAAGAGGTCAAGAACACCACCAAGCTGCCGATCAGGTAAAACGCAGTTGTAGGGTGGACGGCTTTTTGTGATCTGGTCCACTGGACCAGATCACTGCGCGCGTTCAACCAGCCGTGGAATAGCCGATTCGCGTCATCTCACCGTGTAGTTGAACGCGCGGTCGGCACAGCCGACCACCCTACGGTAAGACAGATCAGACGACCTTGCGCGCGCCGGTCTTCGGCGCCGCACTCTCCGCCATGCTTTCCAGGTTCTTGCGCAGCCAGCGGTGCGCAGGGCTGCGGCCGTCACGCTCGTGCCAGAGCATGTCCAGATGCACGGCCGGCAGCTGGAAGGGCAGCTCACGCCAGACCAGCGCGTCGGTCATGCCGGTCGAGACCATCAGGTGCTTGGGCAGCACCGTGATCAAATCCGAGTTCGCCACCACCCGCCCTGCCGTGAAGAACTGGTTCACCGTCAGCAGGATGCGGCGCTCGCGGCCAATCTGCGCCAGCGCTTCGTCGACCAGGCCGTGCGCGCGCCCCGAAAAACTCACCAACAGGTGGTTGGCCTTGCAGTAGGTGTCGAGATCCAGCTTTTCCTTGGCCAGCGGGTGGTCCTTGCGCATCACGCACACGTAGACGCCCGAATACAGGCGCTCGTGGCGGATCGGCGAGCCGGTCTCGTACGACAGCTGGGCCGCCACGCCCGGGAAGAAGCCCACCGCCAGGTCGATGTCGCCGCGCAGCAGCATCGGGCGCGGTTCGCGCGTCGTCAGCGGCACCATGCGGATGTTCACGCCCGGCGCTTCGCGCTCGATCGAACGCATCAGCGAGGGCAGCCACAGGGCGGCGGTCGCGTCGGCCATCGCCATCCGGAAGGTCGCCTGGGCTTTCGACACGTCGAAGGTTTCCGGCATCACGGCCGCCTCCAGCGCGGCCAGGGCCTGGCGCACTGCCGGCCACAGCGCTTCCGCACGCGGCGTCGGCTTGACGCCATAGGCGGTGCGGATCAACAGTTCGTCCCCGAGGCTTTCGCGCAACCGCTTGATCGCGTTCGAGACCGCCGGCTGGGTCATCGCGAGGTGCCCGGCGGCGCGGGTGAGGTTTTGCTCGGTCATCACTGCGTCGAAGACGCGCAGCAGGTTCAGGTCAAGCGTCAGGAAGCTCATGGGAACTGGTTGGTGGCAATACGGAAGGTGCGCCCAGTGTACCTCAAGTATTCACAGAATGCATAAGCGTCATCAGTGAACAGAATTAGATTTATATGTTGCATCGCACTATATTGTGCCCAACTGAACAATTCGCACATCATGTCTGCCTCATTAAGCCTCATCCAGACCGCCGGCGCTGCCGTTGCAGCCGTTCCTGTCGGCCAGGTCCTCCGTGCCGCCACCGGCCTTGCGCTGCTGGGCGGTGTCGCCATGTTTTTCCGTCCGCTGCTCGTCGGTATTGGCCGCGCCGCCGTGTTGACCGTGCGCCCGCGCCCGCCGAAAGCCCACCTGGCCAAGCGCCACTGATCCAGTTTTCTCCGTTTGAACGCGGCCTCCGATCCGGACGCCGCGTTTTTTTTCGCCCGTCATTCCGGCCTCGCCGGCACGTTACCGACCATCCAGCGTAGTAGCTTTGGTGACTCTTCGTCACCGGGCTTTTCTCGCCCATTCGATTTAACAAAGTTCACGAAGAGTCGATATGTGAATCAGAGACGAATCTTTCAGAAGTGCGAAATGAAGAGTCAATCGATGACGTTATGAGCATGATGCGGAAACAAGCGCGATCTTAGACGGATGGGGGCGGGCGAAGAAAAGCAGTGCATCGACAGTGCCTTTGGGAGAAGTTATGGGCATGAAGGATGAATATTGTTCAGTAATAGAAGAGGTTCAACACAATTCAACTTCTCTTACAGAATATGGATGAGTATTGGTAGTAAGGCGCGCGCAAGCGGCCATGTCTGTGCTCCAGGACCTTTTTCGGATCGTGCGCAGTAAATTATTTGCGCTCGCAATTGAACTGCTCCGCCGAGTCCTCGATGATGGACAGGACGGCTTGCGTATCGGTCGGCCTGGCCAGTTCGTCGGCCTCGGGGTCGGACTTGTCCCGGATGTTGGGCAGGTCGCGCCGCAGTTCTTCCAGCATGCGGATGATCTTGCTGTTCTTTTCTTCCGCCAGCAGGTTGATCTGCAGGTCGAGGTGGGAATGCTGGCTGGCGAGGGTGGACATGCGATTCTGGCGAATCAGCACGGTGGTGGAAATAATGAAGGCGTTCAGGGCGATGAGTCCCTGCAGCCAGAAGAAGGGCGGCTCGTCCCACTGGTTGAAGCCGAGTTCGGGCGCTGCGAGGTTCCAGCCAATCCAGAGCACGACGAATACCAGGTTGCCGACCACATAGCCCGGGCTGCCAAGGAAGAAGCTGATTCTCTCGACAGCTCTTTGAGCCGGGGACAGTTCCTGATTATGCCGTGCGTAGAATTCCGCCACCGTGCCCAGGTGCTCCTGGAAGGCGGATGGGAGGGCTTGCCTGTTGTCGTCGGGCGTCTCCATCGAACCAGCATAGCACCGGCGGCGGGCATGCGCGCGCGCACGCGCCTGGATAGGGACTACAAAGCTGGGGCAATAAAAAAGCCGGCAGAACAGCCGGCTTGGGGATCAGGCCTCTGCCTTGGCGGCAGTCAGGCGTTCATATTTGGCGTGCAACTGCTCGCGTGTTTCGCGCCACTCGGGATTGAGGGGAATGCAGGCGACCGGGCACAATTCCGCGCAGGTCGGCTGTTCGAAATGGCCGACGCACTCGGTGCACTTGTGCGGGTCGATCTGGTAGAACTCGGCGCCCATCGAAATGGCGTCGTTCGGGCATTCGGGTTCGCAGACGTCGCAGTTGATGCAATCGTCGGTAATCATCAGTGCCATGGCAGTGCTCGTTCCTTGCTGCGGGTTTGCTGCGGATTGTTGCTGGTCAGGCCGCCGGCGCCGCCTTGATGGATGCGATCTTCTTCTGCAGCCAGCGGTCCACCGATGGGAAGACGAATTTCGAGACGTCGCCGCCCAGCATCGCGATCTCGCGCACGATGGTGCCCGAGATAAACTGATATTGGTCGGAAGGGGTCAAAAACAAGGTTTCGACATCGGGGAGCAGGTAGCGGTTCATGCCCGCCATCTGGAACTCGTATTCGAAGTCGGACACCGCGCGCAGGCCGCGCACGATCACGCGCGCATCGTGCTGGCGCACGAAATCCTTGAGCAGGCCGGAGAAGCTTTCGACTTGCACGTTCGGATAATGGCCGAGCACTTCATTGGCGATTTCCAGGCGCTCGTCGAGCGAGAAGAACGGTCGCTTGTTCTTGCTGTCGGCGACGCCGACGACCAGGCGGTCGAACAGACCCGATGCGCGGCGCACTAAATCTTCGTGCCCTCGCGTGAGCGGATCGAAAGTACCTGGATAAACGGCTACAACCATTGCGGCTCCCTGGAGAATCACCTAATCAGAACGCGCATTATGCCTGAAAATCCGGCAACCGCCCCAGCCTGGGGCGGCTTTTGCCCAATCTTTGTGCAGGTTTTATTGCCCTGGGCGTTTCAAGCGCCGGCCTGCGTCGATTTCAGCAGGTAGTAATAGACCATGCCGGCCTTGTCGGCGCGGATCGCATCCCAGCCTTCCAGCCAGTCGGGCAATTCGGCGTCCAGCGGCAAGGCTTCTCCCGTCTCGGCAAAAACCAGGCCGTCTTCATTCAGAATAGCCTGGCACAGCGGCAGAATCTGGGTGAGCAGTCCCAGCTGATAGGGCGGATCGAGGAAAATCACGTCGAAGCGCTGGCCGCGCGCGGCCAGGTCCTTGACCAGCACCAGCGCGTCGGCGCGCAGCACTTTGACGTTGCCGGCCTTGAGCTTGTCGCGGTTGGCTTCCAACTGGCGCGCCGCCGCCCCATGGTTGTCCACCATCGTCACCGAGGCCGCGCCGCGGCTGGCCGCTTCGAAGCCGAGGGCGCCGGAGCCGGCGAACAGGTCGAGGAAGCTGGTGCCTTCGAAATCGCCGCCGAGCTGGTGCCGGATCCAGTTGAAGACGGTTTCGCGCACGCGGTCCGGCGTCGGGCGCAGGCCATCGGCGTCGAGTACCGGCAGCAAGGCGCGTTTCCAGGCGCCGCCGATGATGCGCACCTGGCGCGGCGCCAGGCGGGGAGCCCCGTGGGCTGGTTTGGAGGGTTTGGAGGACTTCTTTTGCATGGGCGGCACTATAGCATCAGCCAGCACCAGCGCCTGCCCGGCCCTTATTTACCGGCTGCCAAGGCCTGGAAATCGTTGATCCAGCCCTGCATGCGCTCGTGCGCGTGCTTTTTCTGCGCCGGGGTGGCGATGCGGATCGCGGTCAGCATGAATTTCGTGGTCTGGTCGAGGTAGGTGTCGTAAAAGGCCTTGCGCTCGGGCGACTCGGTGCGGTTGAAGAACTCGCGCTGCATCGCTGCGATCTGGGCCGCGGCCTGCTCGCGGTTCGGCTTTTCCTGCTGAAACTTGCGCAGCAGGCCGAGGATGCGGCGCTGGCGCCAGACGCGTTCTTCCAGCCAGATGTGGCTGTCGAGCGGGCGGGCGTCGGACGCCTTGCGCAGGAGGGCTTGCTGTTCGCTGTTGAAGTTCCCGAACCACAGTTCGAGCTGCTTCATCGCCTTCTTGTAGCGTTCACGCTGGCGCTTCTCCTGGCTGCCTTCGACGAACTTGCGGCGAAACTCCTCGTTTTTCGAATTGAACTTGCGCTCGATGTCGGCGATCTGGTCCGGTTTGATGGACAGTGCAAGGGTGGTCATTTCCGGCACGGCGCGCGCTGCCAACCGTTCGCCGCGGACACGGATTTCCTTGTAGATGCCGACCAGGTCGGCCTGGCTCGGGTTGCCGGCAAGTTCCTTCTGCATGGTGCCGAGCAGTGCCGCGTAATCGCGCAGCTGGGTCTGGCGGTGCCACTGGAACAGCTTGTCGATGTCGCGCTTGGCGACGGTGGCCTGTTCGCCTTCCAGATCGGCATAGGAATCCAACCACCAATACAGTAAGGTATCGCCCTGGTTATAGGTGAAACGCACCGAGCTGCAGCCTGCAGCGAGGGCGAACAGTGCGATCAGGCATACAGCAATAGTGCGCCGGAACAAGGTATCCAGCGTGATAAAATTTTTCATATTATCAATTATTTGAGGACGGCTTTATGAACGTTGTAATCCTCGCCGCCGGCATGGGAAAGCGCATGCAATCCGCGCTGCCGAAAGTCTTGCATCCACTGGCGGGGAAACCGCTGTTGCGGCACGTCATCGATACGGCCAGTAGTTTATCGCCGAGTAAATTATGCGTCATTTACGGGCACGGAGGCGCAGCGGTGCCGGAGATGGTGGGCAAACTGGCCGAACAGACCGGTACCCAGATTGATACCGCCCTGCAGCAGCCGCAGCTGGGAACGGGCCATGCGGTGATGCAGGCCGTGCCGCAGCTGGACGAGAGCGTGCCGACCCTGGTGCTGTACGGCGACGTGCCGCTGACGACCGGCGCGTCGCTCGGCCGCCTGGTGGAAGCCGCCGGCACGGACAAGCTCGCCATTCTGACGGTCGAGCAGGCCAATCCCTTCGGCCTGGGCCGCATCGTGCGCGAGAACGGCAGCATCGTGCGTATCGTCGAAGAAAAGGATGCCAGCGAAGCCGAGCGCGCGATCCGCGAAATCAACAGCGGCATCATGTGCATCCCGACCGTCCACCTGAAGCGCTGGCTGGCGGCGTTGTCGAACAACAATGCCCAGGGCGAGTACTACCTGACCGACATCGTGGCCCAGGCCGTCGCGGACGGCGTGCCGGTGGTGTCGGCCCAGCCTTCGGCCGAGTGGGAGGTGGCCGGCGTCAACAGCAAGGTGCAACTGGCCGAGCTCGAGCGCCGCCACCAGCTGAACATCGCCAATGCGCTGCTGGAAAAAGGCGTGACCCTGATGGATCCGGCCCGCATCGACGTGCGCGGTGAACTGGTGTGCGGCCGCGATGTCGTGATCGACGTCGGCTGCGTGTTCGAAGGCCGCGTGGAGCTGGCGGACGGCGTGACGGTCGGCCCGCACTGCGTGCTGGTGAATGCGAAGATCGGAGCCGGTGCTCAGATCAAGCCCTTCTGCCACATCGAGGATGCCGTGGTCGGCGACAAGTCGCAGATCGGTCCCTATGCGCGCCTGCGCCCGGGTACCGAACTGGGCGAGGACGTCCATGTGGGTAACTTCGTCGAGATCAAGAACAGCCAGGTCGCCGCGCACAGCAAGGCCAACCACCTGGCCTATGTGGGCGACGCTACCGTCGGCTCGCGCGTCAACATCGGCGCCGGCACCATCACCTGCAACTACGACGGCGCCAACAAGTTCCGCACCGTGATCGAGGACGACGCCTTCATCGGCAGCGACAGCCAGCTGGTGGCGCCGGTCACCGTCGGCAAGGGCGCGACCCTGGGAGCGGGCACGACGCTGACCAAGGATGCGCCGGCGGGCAAGCTGACCATCTCGCGGCCGAAGCAGCTGACGGTCGAAGGCTGGTCGCGCCCGGTGAAGACGAAGAAGTAATCCACCGGGTACCGACAGGCTAATCACAGGAAAGGCACAGGAAAAACACAGGCTAATCACAGACTTGTCCTGTGGTTTTCCGGGTGCTAATCCACAAAATTATCCACAGGATTTTCTGCTGGAATCAGACTGCGATCCGGGTGTCGAACTTGGAGCGGTGGGTGGAAAAATAGGCCTTCACGTTGCGCACGTTGGCGTGCGCCGTGAACAGGCGGTGCGCCAGCGCGTGGTAGGCCGGCATGTCGGCCACCTGCACGATCAGCACGAAATCGGGCCCCGGGCTGACGCGGTAGCACTGCAGGACCGCGGCGTCCTGCGCCACCAGGGCTTCGAACTCGTCCATGCGCTCGGCGGCCTGCACGTCGAGCGTGATCTCGACGATGGCGCTCAGGCGCGCGCCGACCTTGGCCGGGTCGACGATCGCCACCTGGCGCTGGATGACGCCGCTGTCGGTCAGTTGTTTCACCCGGCGCAAACAAGTCGGCGGTGACACATGCACGAGTTCCGCCAATTCCGCATTCGTATGCGATGCATCAGCCTGCAATGTATTCAGAATGCGACGATCAAGTTCGTCGAGGAGTGGTTGATCTGACATCGTTTGAAATAAGTATAAAAAAATTCGCTTAAGATGAAAGAATATTTCATGTCTATGTACTGATGAAATAATCTATCAAATTCAGATGAATTCTGAAAGCTTATTTCAATCGTGTTGCTCTACGATAGATTTCATTGCAAATCTTTTAGATGAGGTCCAACCATGTGCGGTATCGTCGGTGCAGTCGCCAAGCGCAATATCACCCCAGTCCTGATCGAAGGCCTGAAGCGTCTCGAATACCGGGGCTATGATTCCTGCGGCGTGGCCGTGCACCTGGACGGCAAACTGACCCGTGCACGCAGCACCTCGCGCGTGGCCGAGCTCGAGGAGCAGGTGCGCGAAGCCCACCTCGACGGCTTCACCGGCATCGCCCACACCCGCTGGGCCACCCACGGCGCGCCGGCTTCGCACAACGCCCACCCGCACTTCTCGCCAAGCGAAAACAATGCGCGCATCGCACTTGTCCACAACGGCATCATCGAAAACCACGACGAGCTGCGCAGCGAACTGAAGGGCCTCGGCTACGAATTCACCAGCCAGACCGACACCGAAGTCATCGCCCACCTGGTCGACCACATGTACAACGGCGACCTGTTCGACACCGTCCAGCAGGCCGTCAAGCGCCTGCACGGCGCCTATGCGATCGCCGTGTTCTCGCGCGAAGAGCCGCACCGCGTGGTGGCCGCCCGCCAGGGCTCGCCGCTGATCGTCGGCGTGGGCGAGAGCGAGAACTTCGTGGCCTCGGACGCGATGGCGCTGGCCGGCACCACCAGCCAGATCATCTACCTCGAAGAAGGCGACGTGGTCGACCTGCAGCTGGCGCGCTACTGGATCGTCGATAGCGAAGGCCGTCCGGTCGAGCGCGAAGTGAAAACCGTGCATGCCCACACCGGCGCCGCCGAGCTGGGCCCGTACCGCCACTACATGCAGAAGGAAATCTTCGAACAGCCGCGCGTCATCGGCGACACCCTGGAAGGCGTGACCGGCATCATGCCGGAACTGTTCGGCGACGGCGCCTATGGCGTGTTCAAGGAAATCGACCGCGTGCTGATCCTGGCCTGCGGCACCAGCTACTACGCCGGCCTGACCGCGAAGTACTGGATCGAGTGCATCGCCAAGGTTCCAGTCAACGTCGAGATCGCCAGCGAATACCGCTACCGCGACAGCGTGCCGCACCCGCAGACCCTGGTCGTGACCATTTCGCAGAGCGGCGAGACGGCCGACACCCTGGCCGCGCTGAAGCACGCGCGCAGCCTCGGCATGCCGCACACCTTGACCATCTGCAACGTCGCCACCAGCGCCATGGTGCGCGAGTGCAAGCTGGCCTACATCACCCGCGCCGGCGTGGAAGTGGGCGTCGCCTCGACCAAGGCGTTTACGACCCAGCTGGCCGCGCTGTTCCTCCTGACGCTGACCCTGGCGCAAGTGAACGGCCGCCTGACCGACGCCGAAGAAGCCGAACACCTCAAAATGATGCGCCACCTCCCGGTCGCGCTGGGCTCGGTGCTGGCGCTCGAGCCGCAGATCATGGCCTGGGCCGAAGAATTCGCGCGCAAGGAAAACGCGCTGTTCCTGGGCCGCGGCATGCACTACCCGATCGCGCTGGAAGGCGCCTTGAAACTCAAGGAAATCTCGTACATCCACGCCGAGGCCTACCCGGCCGGCGAACTGAAGCACGGCCCGCTGGCGCTGGTGACCGAAGAGATGCCGGTAGTAACGATCGCGCCGAACGATGCGTTGCTGGAAAAGCTGAAGTCGAACATGCAGGAAGTGCGCGCCCGCGGCGGCCAACTGTACGTGTTCGCCGACGTCGACTCGCGCATCACCTCGGGCGACGGCCTGCACGTGATCCGCCTGCCGGAACACTATGGCGACCTGTCGCCGATCCTGCACGTGGCGGCGCTGCAGCTGTTGGCTTACCACACGGCGCTGGCGCGTGGGACCGATGTGGACAAGCCGAGGAACCTGGCGAAGTCGGTGACGGTGGAGTAAGCGTCAGCTTCGTCCAGCCTCGCTGCTGAACGAAAGCCCATGTGTGCCATGGCCACATGGGCTTTTTTATTGATTTATGTATTCACTTCCTTTTTCCGGGCGTTCAGGTATTCATTCTTTAAATCCTGGTAGATCGTATCCAGTTCCGCGACCTGGCTGCTGTAGTGATGGAAATTCTCCTTGCTTTCCATCGCCAGTTTCGCGTGTTCGGACAGTAATGCGATCGACCTGACCCATTTGCTCCATGAGGGAAGCTTGGACAGTTCGTTGTCGTATACCTTGTCGAACTGATCCACCATGTAATACATGGAGCGGTTTTCCACCATGCTGTCGCTCTTGTCGCCGGTGACGAAGACTGCAAACGGAGCGATCATGTCGTCGGAAATGGCGGGGTCGATCGTGATGCGTTTGCCGAATCCGAGCCGCGCTTTCACCCATTGCTCGACCCCGATCACATTCATGGTCGGATCGACGGGCAACCACGTGCCCGAGGTCTCGTCAAACACTTCCAGCCACCGGTGATCGTTATGGCGGGCGCCGAAGAGGGAATAGCGCGCTCCTTTTTCCTTCACCAACTGCTCCGCCTGGCCCTGGCGTTCGGGATGCAGCCGCGACAGGTTGACCTCGGCAATGGAGCGCGTCCTGATGTTCATCGCCTTGACGATCGCCACATACACCTGGGCCAGGTCGTAGCAATTACCGGCCCCGCGTTCCAGAATCTCTTTCACGGTTCTACGCTTGTGGTCGGTTGCCACCCACTCCAGTCGATTGCTTACCCAGCTCAGCAAAGTACTCGCTTTCTGGTAGTCGGTATGATCGTTCGCGGTGATCTGCTCACCAAGGGTTTTCAGGTTCAGGTTGGTCGTATCGATTTTTTCCGAAAGACTGGTACGGCCGGACTGGGCAAAAACCAGAAAAGGCTGTGCGGCAAGGAGCAAAAGAACAAGGAGTTTTTTCATGGAATTTCAAGCTGCTAGGTTTGATGTCGCCAAAGATGGAACCGGTTTGACATGCATATCTGGTTAAAAAACCAGGGTACCTGCCTGTCAAAACCAAGCACTATCGCACGAAAAACTTTGGCAAGTCAGCATTCCAGCGGGCTGATCTAACAAAGGAAAGAACCCTTGTTGCATGAGCAAAATTGTAACAATATGTGTATAAGTCTCATGCTCCAAAGCAGGTTCATCAAGTCTAGGCTACGGGCAGAAAAAGCTTTCCGGCATCGTTCACTCCGTCACTTCCTGCTCGTCCGTAGAGTGGAACAGCCTGCAGCTGCTTGTTTCCTAAATACATTAAGTCCTATTAACAGTGGGCAAAATGTGTTCTTTTTTAGCCGATCTGTACGCTTCTTGTTCCCATACGCGGTCCGGAATTCGGTTGACTTCCGAATTGAACAAACTTATCTTAATTTCATCGATGAGCAGATAAAAGATGTGCTTGTTTGATAATTTTCTATTCGTGCGGTGACGCGGAGAGGCATTGTGACTTCTCCTGAGGAAGCGTTTGCGCGACGTCCCATGCGGTTGCCGCCTTGATGAACCCGATGACCGGGCCGCCGCCTCATGGCGGAGCCTGGCACCGACGCTCGCCGCGTCGTGCCGCGCGGCCGGTCGAATGGAGGACGCATGAATGTGTTAATGGTAGGTGCAGGCAATGCGGGATGCGCGCTCGGCGCGATCCTGGCACAGGACGGGCACCGGGTGGCCTTGCTGAAAACCTCGCACTCGCTGCACGATCAGAACTTCGATACCGTGCGCGAGACCCGCACGATCAAGCTCATCAGCAATCCGAAAGGCGGCGAGACCAGCACGGCGTCGATCGCCCTGGCCACGCGCGACCTCGAGGAAGCATTCGCCGAGACGCCGGACGCGATCATCATCACCACCCAGACCCAATGCCATGCCGAGATCGCCGCGCTGATCGGTCCCTACCTGAAAGCACACCAGTTGGTGCTGTTGGCGCCCGGCTACATGGGCTCCTGCTATTTCCTGCCTTACCAGCAGAAGGAGGGCTTCCTGCTGGCGGAAGGCGAAAGCCTGCCCTATGACGCGCGCATCGTCGAGCCGGGCGTCGTCAACGTCCTGTTCCGCAACACGCGCAATGCGCTGGCCTTCCTGCCGCGCGAGCGCGCCGCCGAAGGGCTGGAACGCGCCGCGCGCCTGTTCCCGACCTATGTTGCCACCCGTACCAACGTGGTCGAGTCGGCCATGCACAATCCGAACCTGATCGTGCACACCATCGGCACCCTGCTCTCGGCCAGCCGCATCGAGCATGCGGAAGGCGAGTTCTGGATGTACCGCGAAGCTTTTACACCCTCGGTGCTGAACCTGCTGTACAAGCTCGATGCCGAAAAGAACGCCGTCATCGTCGCCACCGGCGGCAAGCCTTCACCCTATTTTGACGAGTGCAAGTTCCGCAATGAAGAAGATCTGTCGCAACCGTCGATTTCCGTGTTCCGCCGCTATGCGCGCGAAGGCGGGCCGAAGGGGCCGGCCACCTTGCAGACGCGCTTCATCACCGAAGACGTGCCGATGGGCCTGGCGCTGCTGTCCTCGATCGGCCGCCTGATGGGCGTGCCGACGCCGACCGCCGACGCCCTGACCGTCATCGCCAGCGGGCTGCTGGACCGCGACTTTGCCGCCGAGGCAAGGACCCTGGAAAAGCTGGGACTGGGCGACAAGTCGCCGGAAGAGTTCAAACGCGTACTGAACGGGTGAGGCCATGAGCATCCACGACCTGCTCGCCAAACCCTATTACGCCTGGCGCCGCTATATCCCGAGCCGCGTGCTCTACCATCCGGATTTCTTCAGCGTGCAGGACATGCTGTCGCGCGACCAGGCCGCCATCGCGGAACTGGCCCAGCAGCGCCTGCGCAAGATCCTTGTCCACGCCCTCGAACACGTGCCCTATTACGGGCGCAGCGTCAAGCTGAGCATCGAGGAGGCGAACAACGAACCGGTGCAGGAAGTGCTGGCGGCCTTCCCCTTCCTGGCCAAGGAAGAAGTGATGTCGCAGCAGCGCTACTTCCTCGACCGCCGGCTCGACCCGCAAAAGCTGATGTATGCGACCAGTGGCGGCTCGTCCGGGCAGGGCATCGGCCTGTGGCGCACCAAGCGCCTGGCCGACATCGAGAAGGCTTTCTTTACCCATGAATGGGGCAAGCTCGGCTTTTCCTTCGACAAGTCGCGCATCCTGCGCATCGGCGCCGATGCGCGCCGCCTGGCACACGAAGAACCGGCGCGCGTGGTCGGCAACCGCCTGATGCTGTCGCCCTATCACGTGCACGACCAGCACAAGGCGGCCATCGTGGAAGCGATCCGGCGCTTCCAGCCCGAATATGTGCACGGCTACCCGAGTTCGGTGACGGCGCTGGCCGAGTTGGTCGACGCCGGGGAGCTCGACGTGCAGGTGAAGGCGGTACTGCTGGCTTCCGAACCGGCGACGCCGGCGCAGCTCGCGTCGATCCGCCGGCTGTTCCGTGCACCGGTGTCACTTAACTATGGTTTGTCGGAACGGACGAATCTGGCCTTCCTGAAGGTCGATGAGGATGGCATCTCGGATTATCGGTTCCAGCCGCTCTATGGCTGGAACGAGAACCGCATGGACGGCGACCGCCCCGAGATCGTCGGCACCTCGCTGTGGAACGACGTGATGCCGCTGATCCGCTACCGCACCAATGACTACGGCCTGATCGATGCGGACGGCCGCTGCCCGGGCATCGATGGGCGCGGTCATGAATACCTGGTGGACCGCTCGGGCAAGCGCATTCCGGGTCTGTCGATCGTCATCGACGAGGTCACCTGGGACTTCGTGCGCCTGTACCAGGTGCGGCAGAAGAAGCCAGGCGAGATCACGCTGGCGGTGGTGCCGCGCCACGGCAGCCTGAACGACGAACAGCGTGCCTTCGTGCTGGATGCCCAGCAAAAGCGCTGGGGCGGCTTCTTCGACATCGCGCTGCAGGAAGAAAGCGACATTCCGCTGGCGCCGAACGGCAAGCGCAAGCTGGTGGTGAATTCGCTCACGACCTGACGCGCGACTCCCGGCAGCTTATGCCGGGGGATGTACCAAGGCCGCGGTGCACAGGTAAGGATCCTCGTTGCCGACGCAGAGGATCGGCGCCCCACGCTCCAGCGCATAGTGCCGCGCCAGCGCCAGCACCGTCACGAAGGGCACGGCGCCGCAGCTTCCGCTGCCCAGGCCGACGCGGACGATGTCGTCCGCGGCATCGACTTGCGGGATCGCCGGTGCGCTCAGGCCCATCAGCTCGAGCACGCGGTTGGGGCGGTGCGCGGTGTCGGCGACGACCATGCTGATCTGGGAGATATCCACCGCCGCAGCCTTGCTTGCCTGCTCGGCCAGCTCGAGCAGCAGGCTCGGATCGACACGTTTGGTGTCGTCGGCCGAGGTATCGCGGCGGCGCTCGTTGACGGGATCGAGCAAGGTGAACTCGGCGCCGCATGCGTGGGCCGGTTTCAGGTCGGTCAACAGCAATCCTGCGGCGCCTTCGCCGGGGATCTGGCCACGCGATTGCGAGGAGGTGAACAGGGACGATTGCGCAGCCAGGCGGTCGATGCTTTCCTGCCCGATCAGCGAAGCGCAGGCGATGACGAGGGCGACCTTTGGGGCGTCACCGGATGAGCGCCCCGGTTCCTTCGAACACCTTGTTGCCGAGCTCCAGGGCTTGCAGCATCAATTCGCTGTGGGTGTCGGCGGCGCCGCGTTCGGTGGCGATGCGTTCGCCGCTGCCGTCGTAGAGCTGCAGCGGCGGCAAGTCTCCCGCGTCGAGATGCGAGGCATGTTCGCAGGCGGGCGCCAGCAGCTGCGCCGGATCCCAGCTGCTGGTTGCGACGCGGTTGGCCTGTACGCTGCGGCGCGCCCGGAAGCCGTCGATGGCGTCGTCCTGCTCGGTGGCGCGCACGCCATGAAAGCGCAGGGTCTCGCCGCCCGGCGTGGCTGGCGCGAGCGCCCTGCCGTCGAACACGATCAGGCGGTGTTTGGCCTGCCCATGCGCACGGTCGCCGGCATCCTCCGCCTGGTCATGCTCGAAGCGCCAGTTGAGGCCTTCCGATGCCAGCACCCGCGTGAAGAACTCCAGGTCGTTCTCGCGGTACTGGGTGCAGACCGCGCGCGGCAGCAGCTCCTGCGTGATGTCGAAATCGAAACGCACCTGTGGATAATCCGCCAGTAATTCACAGGCGATGTCGCGGACGTTCTTGTCCTGCAAGATGTAGCTGTCGGGCCGCAGCGCCAGCATGGACAGCGCCGGCTCGAGCCGCAGGCGGTAGCGCGCCACGCCGCCATCCGCGCCCAGCCAGGCAGCCGAGGTGCACAGACCGTGCCACATGCGGCGTGATCCGTCCGGTTGCAGCAGCCCCACGGTCAGCTCTTCGCCGATAAATAGTTCGAGGTCGAGGTCGGTCGAGGTGCTGAGCGCATCGACGTCGAAGGCGAACAATGCGTTGACCGCCTCGAGTCCGCTGAACGCTTCCGCCGCCAGGGATTCGGGCAGGGCGCTATCCTGGCTGCTCGCCAGCGTGATGAGCCGTGCGTGCTGGCTCAGGCCCGTGCCGAAGACGCCCAGCGGGCCGTTCATGCCGCGACGGCCAGCAGCTCCAGCCGCAGCTCCTTCATGCCGGCCGGGACGTAGATCGAGATCGATTGCGCCTTGAGCATGCGCTCGTACATCGGCCCTTTCGCCTCCAGCACGAAGTAGCAGGTCTCGGGGCGCACCGGCACCGCCGCCGGCAGCTGCGGTGCGTACTGCAGCCGCACGCCCGGCAGCGCCGACAGCACGAACTTCTCGACGTCGTCCGGCGCGCCGACCTTGAAGCGCAGCGGCACCACGTCCACCAGCTCCACCGCGGGGATCGCGGCCGAGACCGCGATGTAGAAAGTGGTGCGCTCGTCGATCTTGCCCGAGTCGAGCGCGCCGATGTGGTAGGACGGCCGCACCTCGCTGAGCGCGATCGCGAAGTATTTCGAGGAGATCACCGTATCGAGCAGTTCACGGATGATCGCGTGCAGCTTGGCGAAGGACGGTCCCGGATCGTTGTGCTGGTAGGGCGGCAAATCGGAAAGTAGCCAGCTTTTGGAGAAGGTCATCAGGCCGCCCGCCAGGTCGAGCAGTTGCTCGTACAGGCGCTCCGGATGCAGGGCGGGATGGTTGAAGTGGTGGGTCAGCGTCGCATAGGCGGAACTGGCCGTGTGCAGCAGCCAGAACGAGGACATGTCGCCCGAGCGGAACTCCACCACGTTGCGGCTCGGCTCGCGCTGGTGCCCGTACAGGGCGGCGGTCTTGGCCTGCAGCGCATCAAGCAGGCGGCGCAGTTGCTGGAACAGCACCGGCGCGGCCCCGGTCGACAGCGTCGGCGGCACGAAGCTCTCGTCCATCTCGAAGCCGCCGGTGGAGGCGCGCCGCAGGCGCAGCAGCGGGAAGTGGATGTAGGAGTCGCGCGGCTCCGCCTCCGACACCAGCCGCACCGCCTTCTTCAGGTAGGACAGCTGGACCGGCGCGGCCTGGGTGTAGAGGTCGGGCGTTTCCTGGTTCGCCTGCACGAAGCGCGCCGTGTTGCTGGCCTGTCCGGGCGGGGTGAAGTTGCCGCTGAAAGGCTTCATGCCGGGCAGGGCGACGTAATAGGTGATGCTCTGCTGCGATGGCGGCAGCAGGCTCAGGTCCACCGTCTCGGGCAGCGCGTCGACGTCGGGCGCGTCGACCAGTTCCCCATCCTGGAAGCGCACCGCCAGGGACAGCAGGCGCAGCACGCTGTTGGCCAGCGCCTCGCGGTCGACCTGCAGCGCCTCCACGCCCCAGGCATAGGGATGCACGGCCTTGATGCTCTTGTGGAGGCATTGTTCGTGATAGTGGTCTTGCCGCTGGAAGTGCTGTGGACGCAATAACAGGCCTTCGCCCCAGAGAACTTTGCTGGTCATGTCTCTGTCCTCCCTCAAGTTTTATTCGGATTTGGTGGAACGTATCTCAGAGGAACCATAACAACTGGAAAGGGTTGCCCATGTGAAGTTGATCAAACGTTGGCGCTGCCCCGCGTGGCAACATCGAATTTCGTTTTTTGCCGTCCACAGGCAAGGCTGAGAGGGGAAGCTGATGAAGGGATACACGCCAGGCTTGTTCGACCGCCTGCTGGGCATGCCGAACCGCGGGCCGGGCAAGAGCACGTCGCAACGCTTGACGATCGAAGAGCTGAAGGACACCGTGGCGCGCGACCTCGAGTCCCTGCTCAACACGCGTTCGAGCATCCAGGAAGACGCGCTCAAGGCCTACCCCGAATGCAGCCGCTCGATGGTCACCTACGGACTGAACGACTTCGCCGACCGCTGCCTGTCCAGTCCCACCGACCGCGCGGCCATCTGCGCCAGCATCGAGAAGACCATCGCCTGCCACGAGCCGCGCCTGCACAATGTGCGCGCCAACCTCGACCTGCGGGGCGAGTCGGTCAACCGCCTGAACTTTTCGATCACGGCCGTGCTGGTGGCCAGCGTGTCGCAGGAGCCGGTCAACTTCGATGCCGTGCTGACGCCGTCGACCCTGCAGTACAGCATCAGCAAGGCCGGCAAGACATCAGGCAAAGCAGCGCGCGCCGCGCCGCCGGGAGCGTGAAGATGGACCAGATGCTGCCCTATTACGAAAGCGAGCTTGGTTACCTGCGCCGCGACCTGCGCGAGTTCGCCGAACGCTATCCGCGCATCGCCGGGCGCCTCCTGATCAGCGGCGAGGTGTGCGAAGACCCGCATACCGAGCGCATGATCGAATCCTTCGCGCTGCTCAACGCGCGCATCGCCAAGCGCCTCGACGACGACTACCCGGAATTCACCGAAGCGCTGTTCGAGGTGCTGTATCCGCACTACCTGCGCCCCTTCCCCTCGTGCTCGATCGCGCGCGTGGACTTCGGCGGCGCGGCCAAGCAGCCAGGGACCAGCATCATCGCGCGCGGCACCCAGCTGAACACGCGCCCGGTGCGCGGCGCGGCCTGCACCTTCCGCACGGTCTACCCGGTCACGGTGGCGCCGCTGGCGCTCACCAGCGCCGTCTTCTCGGCCATCGTCGACGCGCCCGACGCCGTGCGCCTGCCGGGGAATGCGTCTTCCAGCATCAGCCTCACCGTGTCCAGCACCGCCGAGCAGGGCTCGATCGCCCAGCTGGCCCTACCCCGGCTGCGCGTCTTCATCGACGGCGAACCCTCGTTCTGCGCCGCCCTGCGCGACGCGCTTTTCATGCGCGGCGTGGCCGCCTGGGTGGAAGCCGACAACAGCGGTCGCTGGACCCCGCTGCCCGCGATCCCGGTGCAGCCCGCCGGCTTCGACGAGCAAGAATCCCTGATTGACTTCCCGGCGCGCTCGCATGCGGCCTATCGCCTGCTGACCGAATATTTCTGCTTCCCCGAGAAGTTCAACTTCGTCGATATCGATTTGCAGGCGCTGGCCGCGCATGCGCCGCCCGGCGCGCGCAGCCTGAGCCTGCACCTGGCCTTGAGCGGCATCCGGTCGGATTCGAACCTGGCGCGCATGCTCGGCACCCTGTCCACCAATAACGTGCTGCTGGGCTGTACGCCGGTGATCAACCTGTTCCGCCAGCGCGGCGAACCGATCCGCGTGACGCACACCAGCGCCAGCTACCCGGTCCTGGCCGATGCGCGGCGCGCGTTCGCCTACGAAGTCTATGCGATCGAGTCGCTCACCCTCATCCGCCAGACCCCGCAGGGCGAGACCCTGGTGCAGTTCCGCCCCTTCTATGCGCTGAAGCACGCGCAGATGCCGGACGACGCCGGCCACTACTACGCGGTGCGGCGCGACGAATCGCTGGCGGACAGGAGCCCGGGTTTCGAGACCCAGGTGTCGATCGTCGACATCGACTTCGACCCGGGCGAGGTGGAAACCGATACCCTGAACATCGAGCTCACCTGCACCAACCGCGACCTGCCGGCCAGCTTGAGCTACGGCCAGCAGGGCGGCGACCTGTTCCTGGAAGGCGGATCGAGCGTGCGTGCGATCGCCTTCCTGCGCAAGCCCACGGCTTCCTACCGCTTCGCCAGCGGGCGCGGCGCGCACTGGCGCCTGATTTCGCACCTGGCGCTCAACCACCTGTCGCTGGCCGACGGCGGCGTCGATGCCTTCCGCGAGATGCTGGCCCTGTACGACCTGCCGCGCTCGCCGTCTTCGCAGCGCCAGATCGGCGGCATCAAGGCGATCGCCCAGCGTCCCACCACCGCCTGGCTGGCCGGGAATCCCTTTACCTGCCTGGTGCGCGGCGTCGAGGTCCGGCTCAGCATCGACGAGGAAGCGTTCGTGGGCAGCGGCATCCATGCCTTCGCCCAGGTAGTCGAGCGCTTCCTGGCGCTGTACGTGCATGCCAACAGCTTCACCCAGCTGGTGATCGCATCGAGCAAAACCGGAGAAGAGATATTGACATGCCAGCCCCGCAGCGGCGATTTGAGCCTGCTGTAATCGAGCGCCTGTTCCGCGAGCCCTACCGCTTCGAGTACGTGCAGGCGGTGCGCATGCTGGAACTGTGGCTGCGCCGGCGCGGCAAGCCGGCGCGCGACCTGGTGCCGCAGTACCTGCGCTTCCAGAATTCGGTGTCGCTCGGTTTCCCGGCCAGCCAGCTCGAGGCCGTCCAGGCAGAGCCGAGCGACACCGATACCGGGGCTGCGGCCCTCGCCGCCGCGCTGCACGAGGGAACGCTCAAGCATGTACGCCTGACGCCCTCGTTCATGGGCCTGCTGGGCGGCCACGGCGTGCTGCCCCTGCATTACACCGAACGCATCGCCGAGCACCAGTCGCTGGAAAAGGGTGAACCCGAAGCCGAAGGCGCGCGCGCATTCCTCGACGCCTTTTCGAACCGTTCGATGGCCCTGTTCTACCAGGCCTGGCGCAAGTACCGGCTGGCGCAGCAATACCAGCTGGACGGCCACGACGCCTTCCTGCCCCTCCTCCTGAGCCTGGCCGGCCTGGGCAACGGCGCGCTGCGGCGCCGCCTGGCCGGCAGCGATGACGGGACGGTGCTGGACGAGTCGATCGCCTATTTTGCCGGCGCGATGCGCCAGCGTCCGGCCTCGAGCGTGCAGCTGGGGCGGGTGCTGTCGGAATATTTTGGACAGCCGATCGCGGCCGAGCAGTTCGTCGGCTGCTGGTACGAGGTGCCCCCCGGCCAGCAGACCATCCTGGGGATGGACACCGCGGTGCTCGGATCGAGCGCCATCGCCGGCGCGCGCGTCTGGCAGCGCGACCTGCGCCTGCGCCTGGTGGTGGGACCGCTGGACCGGGCCGGCTTCAACGACTTCCTGCCGGACGGGCTGGCCGCGCGCGCGCTGCGCAGCATGCTGGCGATGTTTACCGGGCTGTCGCTCGAATACGAGGTGGAACTGGTGCTGCTGGCAGCCGACGTGCGCAACGTGCGGCTGGAGGGGAGCGAGGGCCGGCTGGGCTGGGATGCCTACCTGGTCGAGGGATTGCAGACGGAAGACCGGCGCGACGTGCGCTACGAGTTGAGTCTTTAGCGCCTCAGCGCCGGCCCAGCTCACGCTCCAGGTCGACCCGCAGCATATAGGCCGTCGGCGTCAGGCCGCGGTCGCCCGGCGTATAGAAAATACCCGGCAACACGCCGTCTTCTTCGAGCTGGGGCAGCAGGTCGCTCATCAGGTCGTCCAGCGGAAACGCTTGCGGCTCGTAGCCGTCCCATTCGTATTCCGCGCACAGGTCGGCGAATTCGCTGGCCGGCCACATGGCGAACACCAGGGTGCCGTCGTCGGCCTTGGCCAGCGCCCAGCCGTCGCGGTACAGCCCCCATACTTCGCCCGACTCCGCCACCTGCTGCACGAAGCGCGCATAGCGCAGGCGGGCCGGCAGGGTGACCACGTCCGCCAGTTGCTGCGCGCCGAGCTTGATTGCTGAAAGTGTCTGCTCGCTCAAGATATCCACCGCCAAAGAATAAATGCCGTCATGGCGAGAATACGCCGGATCGCGAATCGGTGGCGCAGGAACGGCCGCAAAACCGGCGCCACCGGCTCCCTCGACAAGGCCGGAAGCCTGGTCCACAATCGCCACCATCTCGATAGGAAGCCAAGGCATGGATACCGCAAGGCGCGCAGTGGACAACCGGTACTTCAGCGACTTCGCCGCCGCGCTGCGCTACTGGCGCGGCAAGCGCGGGCTCAGCCAGCTGAAGCTGTCGGCCGATAGCGGCATCTCGCAGCGCCACCTGAGCTTCCTGGAGACGGGCAGGGCGGCCCCTAGCCGCGAGCTGATCCTCAAGCTGGGCCTGGCGCTCGACATCCCGCTGCGCCAGCGCAACGCCATGCTGCTGGCGGCCGGCTTCGCGCCGGCCTACCGCGAACGCAGCCTGTCGGACCCGGAGCTGGCGGCCGTGATGCAGGCGCTCGACTTCATGCTGGCCCAGCAGGCGCCCTATCCGGCCCTGGTGGTCGACCGCCTGTGGAACCTGGTGATGGCGAACGAGCCGGCTGCCCGCATGATGCGCTTCTTCCTCGGCATGCCGGCTGATTCCCCGATCCCGCGCGACGGCTCGGTCAACGTCCTGAAACTCATCCTGGATCCGCATGGCCTGCGGCGCCACCTGGTGAACTGGGAAGACGTCTGCACCGACCTGCTGCAGTGGGTGCAGCGCGAAGCCATGGGCGACGGTCCCGGCAGCGAGGCGACGGCGCTGCTGGACGAGCTGATGGCCTTCCCGGGCATCGCGCAGGCGGCCAGCCAGCCCAATCTCGACCGCCGCGCCCTGCCCTTCCTGCCGGTCCAGCTGCGCAAGGACGAGGTCGCGCTGAACCTGTTCACCACCATCACTACCCTGGGCACGCCACACGACGTCACCGTGCACGAACTGCGACTGGAATCCTTCTTCCCGGCCGATGCGGCCAGCCGCGCATGGTTCGAGACGCAGGCGCGGTGCTGAACTGAGCTGAACTGAGCTGAACTAAGGATAAGATGGGCGTTTTCCACCAACGCATCCATCCATGTTGTTCGATCTCCTGCCCTTCGGCCGCATGGCCGGCCTGTTCTTCCTGACCGCCATCGCCGAGCTGCTCGGCTGCTACCTGCCGCTGCTGTGGCTGACCGGGAAAGGGTCCGCCTGGCTGCTGCTGCCGGCGGCGCTCAGCCTGGCCGTCTTCGTCTGGCTCCTGACCCTGCACCCGGCCGCCAGCGGCCGCGTCTACGCCAGCTACGGCGCGGTCTACATCGCCACCGCGCTGGCCTGGCTGTGGATCGTGGACGGCATCAGGCCGGTGTGGAGCGATTACCTGGGCGTGGCGCTGGCGCTCGCAGGCGCCGCCTGCATCGCACTGGGCCAGCGCCAGGCTTGAATCCTGGCGACTTGCGGGGGGCGGAATCCGCCATGTCGGCTGTCCTGCACCAGTTCAGAAAATGTCACGGAACTGTTATCGAATGGTCACAAAGGAGTCATGTTCGCTCCCTACCATGGAGGGACTTTCCCACACTACCAACAGGAATTCTCGTGAACAAGCCGACCGATCTCGCCCGCATCCCTGTCGACCATGACGACATCGATACGAACGTTTCGTCGAACGAACACTTCAGCACCGTGCTCGAAGCCCGCCTGAGCCGCCGCAGCCTGCTGCGCGGCGGCGCCGCGACGGCTGCCTCCGCCCTGCTGGGCGCCATCGGACTGAGCGGTTGCGGCGGTTCCGACAATGACATCGTCACCGCGCCCACGCCGCCGGCCACGTCCAATCCGCCCCCGACCGAAAGACTGCTCGGCTTCGGCGCCGTCTCCAAGAGCCTGGCCGATACCGTGGTCGTCCCGGCCGGCTATACCGCCACTGTCCTGTACGCGCTGGGCGACCCGCTGAGCGCGAATACCGCCGCCTACAAGAACGACGGCACCGACGGCGACTTCGAGAACCGCGCCGGCGACCACCACGACGGCATGGAATTCTTCCCGCTCTCCGCCACGGGTGGCGCGTCGACCAGCGTCAGCGACCGCGGCCTGCTGGCGATGAACCACGAAGCCACCACCGACGAAAAACTGTCCTCGTTCTTCGTGCATGCCAACGGCGGCACCATGACCCTGCCGCGCCCGGCGCTCGAGGTCGACAAGGAAATGGCGCTGCACGGCCTGTCCGTGGTCGAAGTGCGGCTGAGCGGCGGCAAGTGGGCCTACCAGAAGGATTCGTCGTTCAACCGCCGCGTGCACCAGCAGACCGAGGTCGAGCTCTCCGGTCCGGTGCGCGGCAACGCGCTGGTGGTCACCAAATACTCGAGCAACGGCACCAGGATCCGCGGCACCCTGAACAACTGCGGCACCGGCAAGACCCCGTGGAACACCTACCTGTCGGGCGAAGAGAACTGGGCCGGCTACTTCACCCGCGCCGCCGGCGACGACGCCGCGCGCGGCGACAAGAGCGTGGCCTCGCTCAACCGCTACGGCCGCAGCCAGGGCGCCAGCTCGCGCCACGGCTGGGAAACCGGCGGCCCGGAGGACAAATACCAGCGCTGGGACATCAGCAAGAAGGGCGCTTCGCTCGACGGCAGCGACGACTACCGCAACGAGATGAACGGCATGGGCTACATCGTCGAGATGGATGCCTACGACAAGACCCGCGCGATCAAGAAGCGCACCGCGCTGGGCCGCTTCGCCCACGAGAGCGCCGTGTTCGGCAAGCCGGTCGTGGGCCAGCCGCTGGCCGTGTACATGGGCGACGATTCGCGCAACGAATACATCTTCAAGTTCGTCTCGAACGCGCTCTGGAGCGCGGCCGATGCGACGCCGGCGGACCGCATCGCCACCGGCGACAAGTACCTCGACAGCGGCAAGCTGTACGTGGCGAAATTCGCCGCCGACGGCAGCGGCCAGTGGATCGAGCTGTCGATCTCCAACCCGGCCATCGCCGCCTACGCCGGCTACAGGTTCGCCGACCAGGCCGACGTGCTGGTCAACGCCAGATTGGCCGGCGACGCCGTCGGCGCGACCAAAATGGACCGTCCGGAATGGTGCTCGGTGCACCCGGGCACCGGCGAGATCTACTTCACGCTGACCAACAACAGCAACCGCCGCGTCGAGCCGGGCAGCGCGAGCCAGGCCGCGCCGGACGCCGCCAATCCGCGCGTCTATACCGACATGAAGGGCAGCAGCGCGCAGCAGGGCAACCCGAACGGCCACATCATCCGCGTCAAGGAAGGCAGTGCGGGGTCGACCGCGACCGGCTTCACCTGGGACGTCTACCTGTTCGGCGCCGAATCGGGCGCCCCGGCAGGCACGGTGAACCTGTCCGGCCTCACCGCCGACCAGGACTTCTCCAGCCCGGACGGCCTGGCCTTCAGCCCCTCCACCGGCATCTGCTGGATCCAGACCGACGACGGCGCCTACACCGACGTCACCAACTGCATGATGCTGGCCGGCGTGCCGGGCCGCGTGGGCGACGGCAAGAAAGTCACCCTGAACTACCCGCGCGCCAACGGCAGCACCCTGAGCGTGGACACCTACGTCGGCGCCGCCGCGACCGCGGACACGCTCAAGCGCTTCCTGGTCGGCCCGGTCGGTTCCGAGATCACCGGCATCGCCGAGACCCCGGACGGCAAGGCGCTGTTCGTGAACATCCAGCACCCGGGCGAGACCACCGCCGCCGGCAACATCGCCGACCCGGGCAAGTACACCAGCCAGTGGCCGGCGAACGCCGGCTACGGCGCCGGCAGGCGCCCGCGCTCGGCGACCATCGTGATCACCAAGAACGACGGCGGCAGGATCGGTACCTGAGTCGAACCCTTCTCCATCCTTTGGGGCTGGACGTGCGAGCGTCCGGCCCTTTTTTTCGTCCATCGCAAGGAGCCTCGATGCGAGGCATGTCAGCATCGTGGATGCGCCATTCACCGCCGCAGGAGCACGCCATGCCGACCGTCACGCTGTCCACCTATCTCCGCATCACGCGCGCCAGCGCCCTGTTCGACGTCCTCATCGTCGCGCCCTTCGCCACGCCCTGGACCTTCCTGCTGCTGTACCCGCAGCTGAACAGGCTCAATCTGGAGCTGGGCGGCGCGGCGCTGCCGCCCTTCGCCCAGTTGCATATCCTGATCACCTGCCTGATGGGCAGCCTGGTGCTGCTATGGTCCGTGCGGCGCCTGCTGGAACCGAGCCTGGCGCTCGGGCGCTACGACGGCGCCGGGCGCTTCCTGTTCGCGACCTGGATGCTGTGGGCGCTGGCCCAGGGCGGACTGCCGCTGGTCTGGCTGTTCCTGGTGCCGGAACTGCTGTGGGGCGTGGCCCAGTGGTGGCCGGTGGCCCCAGTGCGCCCGGCCCGGCGCAGCAACGGGGCGGGCCTCAAGCTGGTGCACGCGTCCTAGGGCAGCAGCACCGCGCCCTGGCCACCGTGTGGCGCTGTCGCTGCTCAACCCGCACGTCTACCTCGATACCGTGGTGCTGCTGGGCGCGGTCGGCAGCAGCCTGGCCGGCGATGCGCGCCTGTCCTTCGCGCTCGGGGCAAAGATGGCCTCGGTGTTGTGGTTTTCGGCGCTCGGCCTGGGCGCCCGGCGCTTTGCATCCGTGCTCGGCCGCCCCTCGGTGTGGCGTGCGATGGAAGCCATGACGGGCACGCTGGTGCTGGTGCTGGGGTATCTGCTGCTACGCGGAGCGTGAACCCACGGCTCTCGCTATACTCATGATGTCATCTTGACGGAGCCGCAATCATGAGCCACGACCTGCTGTCGAAGCTGGACATCCGCTACCCCATCATCCAGGCCCCGATGGCGGGCGTCTCCACCCCGGCCCTGGCCGCCGCCGTCTCGGAAGCGGGCGGGCTCGGTTCGATCGCCCTGGGTACCTCGACCGTGCAGGCGGCGCGCGCCGCCATCGCGGCGGTGCGCGAGAAAACGGGCCGGCCGTTCAACGCCAATGTGTTCACCCATGCCCCGGCCCAGGCCGATCCGGCGCGCGAAGCCGCCTGGCTGGCCTGGCTGCGCCCGCATTTCGCGCAGTTCGGCGCCGAGCCTCCCGCCGCGCTGTCGGAAATCTACCGCAGCTTCCTGGCGGACGAGGCGATGCTCGAGCTGCTGCTGGAAACGCGACCAGCCGTCGTCAGCTTCCATTTCGGCCTGCCGCCGCAGGACTGGATCGATGCGCTGAAAAGCGCCGGCATCATCCTGTTCACCACCGCGACCTCGCTGGATGAGGCGCGCAGAATCGAGGCGGCCGGCATCGACGCGATCGTTGTCCAGGGCATCGAGGCGGGGGGACACCGCGGCATGTTCGATCCTTCCGCGCCGGATCCGGCCTTGCCCACCTTGGAGCTGCTGGAACAGCTGCGCGACAAGGTCGCGCTGCCGCTGGTCGCGGCCGGCGGCATCATGGACGGCAGACAGATCCGCACCGCGTTCTACCACGGCGCCAGCGCGGTCCAGATGGGCAGCGCCTTCATCGCCTGTCCCGAATCCTCGGCCCCGCCGCACCACCGCGCCCTGATCGCGCGAGGCGGCGAGTTGCGGACCGAACTCACGGCCGTCATCTCCGGACGGCCGGCGCGCGGCATCGTCAACAAGCTGTTCCTTGAAGTCGGCGCGGACGGCCATCCTCCGCTGCCTGACTATCCGATCGCCTACGATGCCGCCAAGGCCCTGCACGCGGCCGCGTCGAGCAAGGGCAGCCAGGACTACTCGGTCAACTGGGGCGGCACCAACTTCGCCCAGGCGCGCGCCATGCCGGCCGGCGAACTGGTGGCAACCCTGGTGTCGGAGACGACCGAAGCGGCTTAAACCTCGCGCGCCAGCGGGCGGCAGCGTTCTTCAAGCAAGGCATGCAGCAGCTTTACCGCAGGCGAGAACTGCCGGCGGTGCGGGCAGACCAGGTTCAATGGCGTGGGCTCGCCCGGCAGCTCCGGCAGCAGCACTTCCAGCCGCCCCTGCGCAACGTCCTGGCTGACGTCGAGCCAGGATTTGTAGGCGATGCCCTCGCCGGTCAGCGCCCAGCGCCGCACCACCTCGGCATCGTCGCTCACCAGCCGTCCCGTCACCTGCACCAGCCGCGCTCCTTCCGCCGTCGGGAAGGACCAGCGGTCGTAGGTGCGCCCGCGTAGCCGGTATTGCAGGCAGTTGTGATCGGCCAGCGCGTCGAGCGAATCCGGGCGCCCATGGCGGGCGAGGTAGGCGGGCGAGGCCACCAGCACGCGGCGGTTGCCGGGCGCCACCGGCAGGGCGATGTAGCTGGCGTCATCGATCTGCCCGTAGCGCAGCGCGATGTCGACCGGGTCGCGAAATACGTCCGCCACCTGGTCCGACACCAGCAACTGGATGTCGAGCCCGGGGTGGGCGCGCCGGAATTCCGAGATCCAGGGCAGCAGCAGGTTGCGCCCGAAGTCGGAAGGCGCCGCGATCTGCAGGGTGCCGGTCAGGCAGTTGGCGTCGCCCCGAAGGCCGTCGTAACCCTGGCGCAGGGCATCCAGCGCGTCCTGCGCGAAGGGCAGGTAGCGCTTGCCTTCCTCGGTCAGGCGTAGACTGCGGGTGGAGCGCGCGAACAGGCGGATGTCGAGCTCGCGCTCCAGGCGCCCGATCGCCGCGCTGGCCTGCCCGGGCAGCAGGTTGACTTCGCGCGCCGCTTTCGAAAAGCTGCCCAGGGCGGCGCTTCGCACGAACAGCGCCAGGTCATCCAGCCTGATCATTTTCTCTCCAGCTGTGAAAGTGAAATCGCTCCAGCCGGGTTTTTCATCCCCGGGCTCCTGCATAGAATCGTCATTGACCTTAAAACTTACCGGAGATTCAACATGAAAGCAGTAGTGTATACCCAGCACGGCTTGCCCATCAGCGACCCCCAGTCCCTGCAGGAGATCGAGCTGCCGATGCCGCTCGCCGGTCCGCACGACCTGCTGGTGGAAGTGCGCGCCGTCTCGGTCAATCCGGTCGATACCAAGATCCGCCTGGGCAGCCCGGTCACCGAACCGCGCGTGCTGGGCTGGGACGCCAGCGGCATCGTGCGCGGCGTCGGCAGTGCCGTCACCCTGTTCAAGGAAGGCGACGAAGTGTTCTACGCCGGCTCGCTGCTGCGCCCAGGTTCCAACAGCCAGTTCCAGGCGGTGGACGAGCGCATCGTCGGCCGCAAGCCGGCAACGCTCGATTTCGCCCAGTCGGCCGCCCTGCCCCTGACCGCGATCACGGCCTGGGAGCTGCTGTTCGACCGGTTGCGCATCGCCGAGGGCGGCGGTGGCGGGAAGTCGCTGCTGGTGATCGGCGCGGCCGGCGGAGTCGGCTCGATCCTGTTACAGTTGGCACGCAGGCTCACTGCGCTCACCGTGATCGGCACCGCCTCGCGCGAGGAAACCCGCAACTGGGTGCGCGAGCTCGGCGCCCACCACGTCATCGACCACGCGCAGCCATTGCGAGCGCAGCTCGAAGCGCTGGGCTTCCCGGCAGTGGACATCGTCATCAGCCTGACGCACACCGACAAGCACTATCCCGCCATCGTCGACGTGCTGGCGCCGCAGGGGCAGTTCGCGCTGATCGACGATCCGGCCAGCCTGGACGCCGTACCGCTCAAACGCAAGTCGATCTCGCTGCACTGGGAGCTGATGTTCACGCGCTCGATGTTCGAGACGGACGACATGATCAAGCAGCACAAGCTCCTGAATCTCGTCGCGCAGATGGTCGACGAGGGCAGCCTGCGCACCACGCTCGGCGAGCATTACGGCAGCATCTCGGCAGAGAACCTGCGTCGCGCACACGCGTTGATCGAGAGCGGCCGCGCGGTCGGCAAGATCGTGCTCGAACATGTTTAAGTCAATGTAACAAGGTAAGGAAACGAACAAGATGGATATTCTCGCAACCGCCCGCACGCGCCACACCGCCAAGGCCTACGACAGCGAACGCCGCGTCCCCGAAGAACTCATGCAGCAGGTCTACAGCCTGCTGCGCCACAGCCCGTCGTCGGTGAACTCGCAGCCCTGGCACTTCATCGTCGCCAATACCCCAGAGGGCAAGGCGCGCGTGGCCAAGGCGGCGCAGGGCGGCTATGGCTACAACGCGGCGAAGATCCTCGATGCCTCGCACGTGATCGTGTTCTGCTCGCGCATCGACATGGACGACGCCCACCTGGAGCGCCTGCTTGCGCAGGAAGCGCGCGACGGACGTTTCCGCGACGATGCCGCGCGTGCGGGCCAGGACGCGGGCCGGCGCGGCTATGTGCGCACCCACCGCTACACCACGCGCGACCTGCCGCAGTGGCTGGAAAAGCAGGTCTATTTGGCGTTGGGCACGGCCCTGCTGGGCGCGGCCTCGCTCGGGATCGACGCCACCCCGATGGAAGGCTTCGACCAGAAGATCCTGGACGAGGAATTCGGCCTGCACGAGCAGGGTTTGGCCAGCGTGGTACTGGCCAGCTTCGGCTACCGCTCGGACGCCGATTTCAATGCCGGCCTGCCGAAGTCGCGCCTGCCGGAAGAGCTGACCTTCACTTTCGTCTGAGGTCCGCCCGCGCGGCCACGCCCTGCGCTGCCGGGGCGGCGTAGTGGTAGTCATCGGGATGCTGGGGCGCAACCGGGCAACGCTGCGCCGCCAGCACCGCGCTCCGGTAGGCCTCCAGCGGCGCCATTCCGAGACGCGCGCGCCGCTCCTGGACCAGCGCGCGGTCGTCCATGCGATCGAACGCGAGGGCGCAGTACACCCTGGTCGGCGCCGACAGCTGCGTCCCGTAATGCTGCGGGCGCTTTTCCATGACCGCGATGCGGTCGTACAGATAGGCGAAGGACTGGTCCAGGCTGTCGCCGCCCGCGCTGGCTGCCTGCTCGACCGAGGCCAGCACCTGCTTCTGGAACACCGGGTCGCGGTCCGCATGCTGGACCACCAGCCAGGCATCCTTGACCGCCCGTGCGCCATGGGCGGCCGCCGACGGCCAGCCGCAGCGCGCCATCAGGCCCTTCAGGCGTTGCGCGTTGGTGCGCTCGACCAGCATGACGTGGCTGGCCAGCCTGCGCTGCGGCTCGCTTTCCGGGTCGAGGTAGTCGATGCGCCGGCGCAGCGCCCCATCTGCCGTGGCCATGGCCGCCAGCTCGGCCGCATAGTCGCCGCATGCGTCAGCGGATGCGTCGTTCGCGGCGGCAATGGAAGGCTGGGCCTGGCAGGCCGCGAGAAGCGCGGCGGGAAGGCAGCTGGGGTGCATGTCGTCTCCTATGGTCGCAGTACAGTGTAAGGATGTACCGGACGCTGGTCCATGCTAGGCGCATGGAAGCATCTTTTCCATGTAGACCGATTCCAGCTGGATGCCGCTGCGGTGCGGGTAGATTTCGCGCCGCAGGGCCACGTAGCCGGCACGCTCGTAGACCGGCGCCGCGTTCAGCGACGACGACAGGAACAGCCGGCGTAGGCCGTGCTGCATTGCCATCGCGTCGAGCGCCGCCAGCAGGCGCGTGGCGATGCCGCGTCCCTGGTGCGCGGGGTCGACGAAGGCCGCATCGAGCTCGCCCGTTTCCAGGTTGAGGATGGCGTAGCCTGCCACCCGTCCGTCTTCTTCTTCCACCAGTGCGCCGCCGGCCTCCAGCAGGGGCGCCAGCTTGGGTGGAGGCGGTGCGGCGCACCAGGCTTCGATGATGTCGCTCGGGTAATGGGCCGCGCAGCCGGCACGGATCGCGCGGGTGCGCAGTTCCCATAGTGCATGAAGCTCGGCCGGCTCGGCCCGTCGTTGCTTGAGCATGTCTGTATTGCGGATGCAGGCGTGTCGATCCGCCCCAGCTTACCCGCCAGCCGTGCGCTCGTCCATGTCATGGCGCAGGATAATGCCCCCAGCCTTGAACCGAGGAGCCGCGCATGCTTCGACGACGCTTTCTGGCCCTGTCCGCCCTCTTGGCCAGCGGTAGCCTGGCGGCCGCCGGCCGCGACCTGTGGCAAGGCCTGCAGGAGGGCGGCCATGTGCTGCTGATCCGCCATGCCGCCACCAGTCCCGGTGTCGGCGATCCGCCCGGCTTCAGGCTGGGCGCGTGCAGCACCCAGCGCAACCTGTCGGAACAGGGCAAGCGGGATGCCCGCGCGCTCGGCGCCGCCTTCCGCAAGCGCGGCATCCCGCTCGGACCGGTGCTGTCGAGCCGCTGGTGCCGCTGCCTCGACACCGCCCGCCTGGCCTTCGGCCGGGTGGAAGAGGCGCCGATGCTCGATTCCATGTTCAGGGACAGCGAGGCCGAAGCACGCGTCAAGACCCGTGAAGTGCTGGACCGGGCCGCCGCATGGCGTGGAAACAAGGCCAACCTGGTGCTGGTCACGCACGACGTCAACATCCGCGCGCTGGTGAACGAAGTCGTGGCGCAGGGCGAGATCGTGGTGACGCGGCCCGTGCCGGATCGACTGGAGCTCGTCGGGCGTCTGGGTGCACGAGACCTGGGCGTAGAATAATTGCCTTTTCCTTAACGGGAGACTGACCATGAAACGCTGGTTCCTTCTGGCCGCCCTGGTGGCCACCACCGCTTCCGCTCATCACGGCTGGAGCGAATACAACGCCGACAAGCCGCTGACGCTGTCCGGCACCATCGAAGAGTCGGGCTACATGCAGCCGCACGGCTTCGTGCGCCTCAAGACCGCCGACAAGACCTGGCTGGTGGTGCTGGCGCCGCCGGGGCGCATGGAAAACCGCGGCCTGCCGAAGGAAAACCTGGTAGTGGGCGGCCAGGCCACGGTTGTTGGTTATCCCCACCGCAGCAATGCCGCCGAACTGCGCGCCGAACGCATCACCATCAAGGACAAGACCACGGAGCTGCGCTGATGCCGCTGCAAGACGCGGCGAAGTTCGCCGCGTCGCTGCCGCTGGCGCAGGCCCTGCGCGAAGGAGCCTGGCTGTACCCGGCCGTCGAGACGCTCCACATCATCGGCTTCGCCGTGCTGGTGGGCGCGGTGGCGATGTTCGACCTGCGCGTGCTCGGCTTCGGCCGCCAGTTGCCGGTGAAGGCGCTGGCGCGCCACCTGCTGCCCTGGTCGGCCGGCAGCATGCTGCTGGTCGTCCCCACCGGCCTGCTGCTGTTCGTGGCCGATCCGCTGGCGCTGCTGGCGAACCGCGTGTTCCTGCTCAAGCTCGGCCTGATGGTGCTGGCCGGCCTGAACGCACTCGCCTTCCATGCCGGACCCTACCGCCAGGCCGATGCATGGCCGCAGCGCGCGCCGCCCCGCGCCATGCTGCACGCCCTGCTTTCCCTGGCCCTGTGGTTCGGCGTGATCGCCTGCGGACGCTTGCTGGCCTATTTTTAGTAGTTGCACTATGCTGGACGGATCATGTGCGTCAACTACCATACCCCTACCCGTGAACAGTTCGGCACGCTCGGCGCCTTCAGCGAGCTGCCGGCCGATTGGCGCTGGCCCGACGAAGTCTGGAAGGACTACAGCGCGCCGATCGTGCGCCGCGGCCGCGACGGCAGCCCTGAGGTCTGCCTGGCCAGCTACGGCATGGTGCCGCGGCGCCATATCCCGCCTGGTGTGAAACCTTTCGACACCATGAACGCGCGCGCCGAATCGCTGGGTGAGCGGCGCTCGTTCGCACCAAGCTGGCGCCGCCTGCAGCTGTGCGCGGTGCCGATGACCTGGTTCTACGAACCCTGCTACGAGAGCGGCCGCGCGCTGCGCCATGCGATCGGCATGCACGACGACCGCCCCTTCTTCGTGGCGGGCCTGTGGCGCGAGTGGACCGAGGCCGACGGCCGGGTCGAGTCCTCGTTCACGCAGATCACGATCAACGCCGACGAGCACCCCTTGATGTCGCGCATGCACAAGCCGGACGACGAGAAACGCTCGCTGGTCGTGCTCGGGCCGGAAGAACTCGAGGACTGGCTGGCCTGCCGCGACGTGGAGAGGGCGCGCAGCTTCCTGCGCCACTATCCGGCGGAGCGCATGAAGGCCTGGGCGGCGCCGCAGACGGTCAAGAAAACCCCGGAGCCGTCGCCGAACTTGTCGCTGTTCTAGTAGTTCAAATTACGGTAATGCTGCCTGCGCGGCTGTTCTTCTGCTGGCTGGACGCGCGGACGGCGAAGCCGTCCACCCTACGAACATGCTAGAGTTCCAGCATCATGTTGAAACCATTCGCCACCTTCGCGCTCGTCGCCGCCATTGCCGTCCCGGCCCAGGCAGCCGTCCCGGTCTACGGCTTCGTCGTCAAGAACACCTACCCGCACGACCCGAAAGCCTTCACCCAGGGCCTGTTCTTCCGCGATGGCCACCTGTACGAGACGACGGGGCGCAACGGCAGTTCCTCGCTGCGCAAGGTGGACCTCAAGAGCGGCAAGGTGCTGCAGAAGGCCGACATGCCGGTGGAAGTCTTCGGCGAAGGCTCGACGCCGGTCGGCAACAACATCATCGCCCTGACCTGGACCTCGCAGGTCGGCTACGTGTTCGACATGAAGACCTTCAAGCTGAAGCAGACCTTCAAGTATGCCGGCGAAGGCTGGGGCCTGGCCAGCGATGCCAAGAGGGTGTACATGAGCGACGGCAGTTCCTTCATCCGCGTGCTGGAACCGAAGACCCTGAAGGAGCTGCGCCGCATCCAGGTGACGCACCAGGGCACGCCGATCGCCCAGCTGAACGAACTCGAGATGGTCGAGGGAGAGCTGTTCTCGAACGTCTGGGGCACCGACCTGATCCTGCGCATCGATCCGGATAACGGCAAGGTCAAGGGCGTGATCAACCTCGAAGGCCTGCTGCCCCCGGCGCAGCGCGGCACCCTCGATCCGGACGCGGTCCTGAACGGCATCGCCTGGGATAGCAAGGGCAAGCGCCTGTTCGTCACCGGCAAGCTGTGGCCCAGGCTGTACGAGATCGGACTGGTGCCGCAGAAGCGTCAGTGATCCTGGCTGGTCACATCGATGACCACCTTCCCGAAGTGCGACCCCGATTCCATGTAGCGATAGGCTTCCTGGGCCCGCGCGAACGGGAACACGCGGTCGATCACCGGCTTCAGGCCGGTGACGTCGGCGAAGCGCATCACGTCCTCCAGCATCGTGCGGCTGCCCACGAAAATGCCGACCATGCGCTTGGCGGTGGCCAGCAGCGAAGCGGGGTTCACCTCGCCGCCGAAGCCGCTGACGCCGCCGATGATCGCCACCGTCCCGCCCATCGCCGCCGCCGACACCGAGCGGTTGACCGTACCCTTGCCGCCGACTTCGAGCACCACGTTCGCGCCCCTGCCCTGGGTCATGGCCAGCACTTCCTCGTGCCATTCCGGGATCGCCCCGTAGTTGATGGTGTGGTGCGCCCCCAGGTGGCGGGCGCGCTGCAGCTTCTCGTCGCTCGAGGAGGTGATGATGGTGCGCAGGCCGGCCGCCTTGGCCAGCTGCAGGCCCAGCACCGAGACGCCGCCGGTGCCCAGGAACAGCGCGGTGTCGCCCGGCTTGATCCCGTTGCTGGACACGAAGATCGCATTCCACGCGGTGACGCCGGCGCAGGGCATGGTGGCGGCCTCGATGAAGCTCAGGGAGGCCGGGATCTTCGCCAGCGCATCCTGGTGCAGCACCACTTCCTCGGCCAGCATGCCGTCGATGTCGCCGCCCAGGGCGTGGCGAATCTTTTCCGGCGAGGTCGATCCGTCCTGCCAGTAGGGGAAGAAGGAGCCCGCCACCCGGTCGCCGACCTGCACGCGGGTGACGCCCGGCCCGATTTCCAGCACTTCGCCGGCGCCGTCCGAACAGGGAATGATGGGATCGTCCACGGTGACGAGGTAGTTGCCGCTGGCGACCATCAGGTCGCGGTAGTTCAGCGATACCGCGTGCACGCGGATGCGTACCTCGCCGTGGCCGAGATTGCGGTCGGGGTAGTCGATGCACTGCAGGGCGTCGATGTTCGCGCCGGGAAGGATCTGGTATGCCTTCATGGGGTTCTCCTCAGGATGTCTGGTTTGGTGAAGGTCACATCGGCTTGGCCACCATCAGCCAGAAGATCGCCACGAAGGCGATGAAGGCCGGCACGCCGAGCGTGACCCAGATGCGGAAGTAGCGCCAGTACTGCGGCGTGAGTTCGGTCCCGGTGCGCGCCGCCTCCTGGGCGATGTCGCGCATGCGGATCTGCAGCCATACCACCGGCAGCCAGCAGGCGCCGGCCAGCACGTACAAAGCGATCGACCACATGATCCACTTGCTGTGCAGCGGGTAGCCGGCCAGGTGGATCAGGTAGAAGCCGGTCAGCGGCTGCAGGATCGCGGTGGTCGCCGTGAACAGCCAGTCGGCGACCACGACGTACTTGGCCACCACGGCGATCGCGCGCACGTCGCGGCTGACGTTGGCGAACAGCATGTACCAGGCCGAGCCGATGCCGGTGCCGAACAGGAAGGTGGACGACAGGATGTGCAGCCACTTGATGACGACGTATTCCATTTACTCTTTCTCCAGTTCGTAGAGCAGCCAGATGGCCGCCAGCATGGGCAGGTTCTTGGTGAGCGGGCCGTAAGGGTGCAGCAGGAATTCCGGCAGCTTGATCGCGATGACGACGGTATAGAAGCCGATCAGGCCGAGCTGCATCAACCACAGCCAGCGCCGCCGCGCCAGCAGCAGGATGCCCAGGCCCAGCAAGAGGTCGAAGGTGGCGGCGCCGTACAGCATCAGGGGCTGCAGCGCGGGCGGGATGCCGGTGCGGGCCAGCAGGTCGTAGCTGGCCTCGACCGGGTACAGGCCGTAGGAGACGATGGCGGTGGCGAGCCATACCGCCACGATGGACAGGCGCAGGACCGGCAGCAGCCAGCCCAGCTTGGCCTGGGTGCGCTCGGCGCCGGGGTGGCGGATGAAGTCCTGCACGGGCCGTGGCGGGTGGCCGATCAGCTGGGTGGTCATCGACACGTCGGCGGCATTGCCGCGGTCGAGCATGCGCAGCGCCTCCTCGTCGAGCAGCCCGCCCGGCAGCGCGCGGCCGAACTTCGCCATCACGCGTGCCAGCATGCCGGGCAGCGGCAGGACCGGCTGGCGTCCCATTCCCATGCTCGTGCGCAGCGCCTGCAGATAGTCGGTGAAGGGCATCGCCTGCGGCCCGACCAGCGGCACGCGCAGGGCCGTGCCGCCGCCTGGCGCCAGGGGCAGGCGATGCTTGAGCAGGCCGGCGATGGCCGCCACCAGGTCGTCGACGTGGATCGGCTGCACCAGCTGGGGCGCGCTGCCGAAGCGCAGCGTGAGCGGCATGCTGGCCAGGGTGCGGAAGACCCTGGCGCTGGTTCCCTCGCTGCCGTACACCAGCGAGGGTTGCACGATGTAGGCACGGATGGGAAGCGAAGCCAGGTAGTCGTCGGCCGCCTTCTTGGACAGGTGGTAGCGGGTATCGGCCTCGCGATCGGCGCCCAGGGCCGAGAGCTGGATCACCATTTGCACCTCGTGCGATTCGGCGCAGGCGGCGAACAGGGCGCGCGGGGCTTCGGTGTGCAGGCGCGCGAAGGTCTGGCTGCCGCTTTCGCGGAAAATGCCGACCGTGTTGATCACCACGTCGATGCCGCCCAGCTGATTGATGCGCGCCAGCCAGACGGATTTGTCGGTATCTTGGGCGAAGTCCGCATGGATATAGGCGAGGCGCGCGCTGTTGCCGGATTCAGTGCTGCTTGTTGGCCGGCGCACCGCGCAGACGACGTGGTGGCCTTCGGCCAGCAATGCCTGCAGCAGGTGTTGTCCGATGAAACCGCTGGCTCCCGTCAGCAAAATCCGCATCCATGCTTCCTTTCACGCAATGTAAGTTCACTAACCGATCAAGAGGATTCTATGCAAACGCAAGCCTGGAACTCGGCACTACAGCGCGGCCTCGTCGGCGGCGCCACCTCCAGCATCCTGTCGACGGTGGCACTGGCGGCCCTCGGCAAGAAGGAAGTCGGCAGCGCCTATGCGCCCACCAATGCGGTCAGCCACTGGATCTACGGCGACAAGGCGGCGCGCCACGGCGGCCCCTCGATGCGCTACACCGTGCCGGGCTACCTGATCCACCACGCCAGCGCCACCTTCTGGTCGATCCTGTTCGAACGCTTCGCCGGCAAGTATCTTGACCGCAACACGCCGGCCGGCATACTGACCGCGGCGGCGGCCACCTCGGCCTTCGCCTGCTTCGCCGACTATAACCTGACCCCGAAGCGCTTCCATCCCGGCTACGAAAAACACCTGTCCAAGCCGTCGCTGGCCATCGTGTACGCCGGCTTTGCGCTGGGCCTGGCGGCGGGCGCCGCGCTAATGCGTCGCAAGTAGTCTAGAGCAGGCAGAGAAAACGTGCCGCCGTATGTCTATGCGTTAATAGTGCACGGGCTCATCGGCTTCCTGGACGTCGTGATCAACCACGAGTGGCTGGCGAAACTGCCTTCGCGGCCCGAGTGCGTGTCCGAAGAACGTCTGCACAGCGCGCGTGAATTCCTGTTTGCGGCGCTGTTCGCCTCGCTCGCCTGGCTCGAGTGGCACGGCGCCCTCGTCTGGTGGATCGTGGCGCTGTTCGCCGGCGAACTGCTGGTGTCGGCGCGCGACGTGGTGGTGGAAGGCGACGTGCGCCAGTTACCGGCCAGCGAGCGTTTCCTGCACCTGTTCCTGTTCATGAACCTCGGAATCATGTACACGCTCACCGGGCAGGCGCTGCTGGGGTGGCATGCGCTGCCCACCGGGCTGGCGCTGGTGAACCATGGCTGGGTAAGCTGGATCTTGAGCGCGCTGGCGCTGGGAGCGCTGGGGTGGGCGCTGCGGGACGCGCTGGCCGCCTTGCGCCTGGCGCACAAGACGGCTGCCGTCCAAGGATGAGTGGCTGCTCAGTGCGCCGGTTTCGTGCCGCGCATGCGCTGCACGAGGGTCACGACCATCAGCACGAGGGCGCCGACCACGACGCCTGCCAGCGCGTCGACGATCGTCGGGGTGATCGCCGCCAGCACGCCGCCGACGCCCGGCACGCCAGCCGTCACCTGTGCCGCGCCTTCCGCGAAGTGATGCAGCGGCTCCCAGGCGTGGGCGATGATGCCGCCGCCGACCATGAACATGGCCGCGGTGCCGACCACCGACAGGACTTTCATCAGGCGAGGCGCCGTCGCGAGCAGCAGATTGCCGGTGCCGCGCGCCAGGCCGCTTGCTTTCTGGCTCAGGGACAGGCCTGCGTCGTCCATTTTGACGATGGCGGCCACCAGGCCGTACACGCCCACCGTCATGGCCAGTGCGATGGTAACCAGCACCATTAACTGCTGGCTGAACGGTGCGTTTTCCACGGTGCCGAGGGAGATCACGATGATCTCTGCCGAAAGGATGAAATCGGTACGAATCGCGCCCTTGATTTTTTCCTGCTCGAGCGCGTGCATGTCGATTGCGGGATTGACCAGCGCTTCGCTCAGTGCGGCCTTGTGCTCCGCGTCTTCCTTACCGTGGAGGAATTTGTGCGCCAGCTTCTCGGCGCCTTCGAAGCAGAGGAAGGCGCCGCCGATGACCAGCAGCGGCGTAATCAGCCATGGAACGAAGGCCGAGATCGCCAGCGCCGCCGGCACCAGGATGACCTTGTTCTTGAATGAACCCTTCGCCACCGACCAGACGACAGGCAGCTCGCGGTCGGCTTTGACACCGGTAACTTGTTGGGCATTCAGCGCCAGGTCGTCACCCAGTACGCCGGCAGTCTTCTTCGCCGCCACTTTGCTCATCACGGCCACATCATCGAGGACGCTTGCAATATCGTCTAGTAATAACAGCAGGCTGCCAGCCATCGTTGCTCCAATCATGTCAAGTTCACATCATCTTACCTGAGCGGTGATTTACAGTCACACGGTTCAGCGCGGCTTAATGCATTTCAGTCGCGTAAATCTGCATCTCGTCGCTTTTGCCGGGCATCCGGAAAACCGTGTACGTATAGTGCAGGCTGTTGGCTGCGGTACTGCAGCCTCGCCACCGAAGGAGATGCCATGAATACCGAATCGCCCCTGCAAGCAGCCCATGTCGCAGCCCACGCCGCCGCACCTGTGCGCCGTGCCCGCCCGCCGAAACGCAAGACCCGCATCACGATCTACCTCGACGACGAAGTCCTGAACGAATTCCGCAACCTGTCGGAACGCTGCGGCACCGGCTACCAGACCCTGATCAACGCCGCCTTGCGCCATCGCCTGGCGGCGCCGAACGCCGAAAACAGCCTGGCCTGAGTCTCCATAGGCATTCGCCTCCGGACGGGATTACATAGAGCAATTCTTTTGTGCTAATCTTCCCGCTCTTTTAACCCCGGAGGGACTTATGAAAAAAGGCGAACTGATCGCGGAATTCGCGAAGCGCACCGAGATGTCGGGCGCGGCTGCCAACACCGCTGTTAACACGATCATCGAGATCATCACCGAGCGCCTGAAGAAGGGTGACACCGTCGGTATCACCGGCTTCGGCACCTTCTCGGTCACCAAGCGCGCCGCGCGCAAGGGCCGCAACCCGGCAACCGGCGATGTCATCAAGATCGCAGCATCGAAGACCCCGCGCTTCGCCGCCGGTGCGACGCTGAAAGCAGCCGTCAACCCAAAGAAGAAGTAAGCAGTACCCCTGGCCCTCGCGCCGCGCTCCGGTCGACCCGGACGCGCGCGCTGGCCCGTTTTGCAGTACCCTCCCCTCCCTCTTTCATCATTCCCGCCGCAGCATGAGCTTCGCCACCTGGATCGCTTTCGTCATCGCCGGTTCCCTGATCGCCATTTCGCCGGGTTCCGGCGCGGTGCTGTCGATGTCGCACGGCCTCGCCTACGGCCTGAAGAAGGCCAGCGCCACCGTACTGGGGCTGCAGCTCGGCCTGATCCTGGTGCTGGTGATCGCCGGCGCCGGGGTGGGTTCGCTGCTGCTGGCATCCTCGGTGGCCTTCACCGCCGTAAAGATCGTCGGCGCGCTGTACCTGATCTACCTCGGCATCGCGCAGTGGCGCGCACCGGCGGCATCGGCCGCCGAGGCCGGTGCGCCGAACACCGCCGGCCTGCCCGCCCACCCGGGTTTCGGCAAGCGCGTGATGACCGGCTTTCTCACCAATGCCACCAACCCCAAGGGCATCATTTTCATGGTCGCGGTGCTGCCCCAGTTCATCAACCAGAAAGCGCCCCTGCTGCCGCAACTGGCCATCCTCGGCGTGACCATGGTGACCATCGATTCGATCGTCATGCACGGCTACGCCGGCATGGCATCGATGATGCAGCGCTTCCTGCGCGACGTGCGCGCCGTGAAGCTCCAGAACCGCATCTTCGGCGCCGTGCTGGTGGTGATGGGTTCGCTCCTCTTCCTGGTCGAGCCCGGCCGCCGCGCCTGACTGTTGTATTTGTCACTCAGCAGTTGCAACTTTCTGTAAGTTGCGTAGTCCTTGCACGCTGTCGTGCGTTGTAATGACCTTGCCGTCCTTCGTCCACTAGCGGAGCCCCCATGAACAAGCGATTCGCCCAGACCGCCGTGATGCTCGCGCTCACGGCTTTATCCACTGCCGTCCTGGCGCAGGACACGCTGGAGACCGAGCCGCCCGGCCGCGTCGGCCGCGTCTCGCTCACCCAGGGCAAGGTCAGCATCAGCGGCAACGTGGGCGAGTCCGCCGTTGATGCCCTGGTCAACTGGCCGGTCACCACCCGCAACCTGATCACCACCCAACCGAACGCGCGCACCGAGCTGCGGATCGGCTCGACCGCGATCCGCATCGACGGCGACAGCTCGCTCGAAGTGACCGAACTGGACGACGACAGCCTGCGCCTGCGCCTGCACTACGGCAGCGCCAGCATCCGCATCCTGAGCGAGGACGTGCTGCCCGAATTCGAACTGAGCACGCCCCAGGGCCGCGTGCGCATGCTCAAGCCCGGCCGCCTGCGCGTGGACGCCGAGCGCGTGCGCGATACCAGCGTCGTGAACGTGTTCGACGGCGAAGCCCAGGTCGATGGCGCCGGCGCCAGCCTGACGATCCGCGCCGGCCGCAGCGCCGAGTTGCGCGACGACGACGTGCGCACCTTGCAGGCGCAGCGCGACGCTTTCGATGACTGGGCATTGGACCGCGACCGCTTGCAGGACGGTGCGCGCTCGGCGCAGTACGTCACCACCGAGATGACCGGCTACGAGGAGCTGGACCGCCACGGCATCTGGCAGGAAGACATCGAGTACGGCCCGCTGTGGATCCCGTCGGTCACCGCCAGCTGGGTGCCCTACCGCGACGGCCGCTGGACCTGGATCGCCCCCTGGGGCTGGACCTGGGTCGACAATGCGCCCTGGGGCTATGCGCCCTTCCACTACGGCCGCTGGGTGCACGTGAAGAACCGCTGGGCCTGGGCCCCGGGCCACAAGCATCACCACGGCCGCCGCCCGATCTGGTCGCCGGCGCTGGTCGGCTGGGTCGGCGGCAACGGCTGGAATGCGAGCTTCCACCAGCACGGTTCGCGCCCCGCCACCGGCTGGTATCCGCTCGGCCCGCGCGACCACTACGCGCCGCACTATCGCCTGTCGGACGAGCGCCTGCGCCGCCTGAACAGCTGGAGCTGGCGCGACCGCAAGGACGGGGACCGTCGCGACCGCAACCGGGACGGAGTGCCCGACTACCGCCAGCGTGGCCTGACCGTGGTCCCGCATGCGAACTTCGGCCAGCGCGGCCAGGTCGTGGTGCCGGACGTGCCGCGCGCCACCCTGCCGGGCGTCATCCCGGGCGGTCCGGGCGCCGCCCCGCCGGGGCCGCCGGCATGGCGCGACCGCGCTGCGCGCCGCGACCGCGACCGCGACCGCGACGGCATTCCCGACCGCGTCGACCGTGACCGCGATGGCGACGGCATCCCGAACCGGGTCGACAGCCGGCCGGGCGGCATCCGCGACCGCGACGGCGACGGCATCCCCGACCGGCTCGACCGAGACGGCTGGGGCCGCGACCGCGCCGAGCGTGGCCAGCGGCCACCGGTGCTGACCACCGACCCCGCGCCCCGCCCGCCGGTGGCGGCAACGCCGGGCCAGCTGCCCTTCCAGCCGGGTGCGATCACGACTGCGCCGCCGCCGGCCGTGGTGCAGGAACCCGCCCGTCCGCAGTGGGGACGGGGACGCGACGATGGGCGCCGCGAGCGCCCCGAGCGTGCCGAGCGCTGGGACCGCGGCGAACGTGGCGAACGTGGCGAACGTGGCGAACGTGGCGAGCGCGGCGAACGTTTCGAGGGCCGCCGCGAGCGCCCGCAGCCGGTGGTGGCCATGCCGCAGCCGGCCGCGC
>NZ_JBKBOV010000028.1:0-64715 GCF_046293535.1 Massilia sp.
TCGCGCTACCTGCCCAACTACCTCGGCTGGCGCTGGGCGCTCGATGGGGAACGGATCGCATCGCCCGAGCGCTTCCTGAGAGCGGCAATCGGCATCTTCCACATCTAACGAGAACAGCGCCGTTCTTTTCGACCGCCCGCGTTTGGAGTACGCTGTGTGCTGCACCGGCGCCATGCGCCGGTGCGGGACGGGCCGGTCGGATCGGCAGCCGGGATCGGCGCGCCTCGGGACTCACCGATTGGGAGGTACGACCATGCAACATACTCTTGTAGCTGTGTTCGGCGACCGGGCCGACGCACAGAATGCGATGAACGCGCTGATTTCCTCGGGTTTCCCGCGTGAGGAGGTGACGCTGTCCAACGCCGACCCGACCGGCATGACCGACAGCACGCCCGGCCAAGCCGCCGGCGCTACCCGGGCCGGCGCTGCCGGCCTCGGTACCGGCGCCAGCCTGAAGCGTGTGTTTACCGACCTGTTCGGCGCCGACAACAGCCCCCGGGCCAGCAGGTACGCGGGCGCGGTGACGCGCGGCCACCACGTGCTGGTGGTGCGCGCCGCTTCGCTGGCGCAGGCCGAGCGCGCCGCCGACATCGTCGAGCGCTTCGGCCCCAGCGACATCGACGATGAGCCGCTGCAGGCCGGCGCCATCGGGCTGGACACGGACAGGCCGCCCGCATCGATGCGCACGGGCGACCCCGGCAGCATGCAGCAGGCCGCGGCGCCGGCGCACTCCGGTCCCAGGCCAGGCCCGCGCCCGCATCTGGACAACCCGGGCGACGGCATGATCTTCCAGCAGCATTCGCTGTACCAGTCGCAACCCACGGGCGGGACCTACCAGGAACCGCTGGGAGAGAGCGGCCTGGGCGCCACGGGCAGCACCTCGCTGCACGGCTCGACCTTGCGCGAGAACGCAGCCCATGTGCCTTCGTTCGAGGATCTCGAGGCCGGCCCGGGCGGCGAAGCGAGGCAGCGCGATACGCCCATGAACACTGCGCCCCTGGGGAGCTCCGGCCTGGCCGAGACCCAGCGCGGGCGCTCGCGCATCTACTCGCCGGAACCCGCGCCCTCCGGCGGCGGACTGGACATCGGCAGCAACTTCTTCGGCGACGACGACGATTACTACCGCAACCATTTCCTGTCCAACTATGGCGGCGAGGACTACGAGCGGCTCAAGCCGGCCTACGCCTACGGCGCCGACATGGCGCGCCACGACAAGTACCAGGGCCGCGCGTGGCACGAGGTCGAAAGCGACTTGCGCAGCGCTTGGGAGGCGCGCAGCGCCGGCATGCACGGCCTCGGCTGGGACAGCATCAAGGCCGCGGTGCGCCGCGGCTGGGACCGGATGACCGTGCACCACGACGCCGACAACTACTATCGCAGCCACTACGACACCCACCTGGCGGACTCCGGGATGGATTATGACAGCGTCAAGTCGGCCTATTCGTATGGTGCCGAGATGCGCAGGAGCGAGCTGTACCGCAACCGTCCCTGGGACGACGCCGAGGGCGACCTGGCGCGCGCCTGGCACATGGAAGGCGCATGGGAGCGGCTCAAGGCGGCGGTGCGCCACGGCTGGGAACGCATCACCGCCGACGAGGACGAGCGCGCCTACCGCAGCCACTGGGACGCCACCTTCGGCAGCGCGTCCCATGCCGGCAGCTACGCCGAGTACAAGCCGGCCTATGCCTTCGGCGCGGCGATGGCGCACGATTCGCGTTATCTCGGGCGCCGCTGGGACGAGGTGGAAGAGGCCTTGCGCGGCGACTGGGATGCGCGTCACGGCAGCGGCGGGCAGTCGCGCTGGGAGATGATCAAGCCGGCCGTTCAGCATGGATGGGACCGGGCGCGCGCTTGATGTTGGCGGGGCGCAGAGCACCAGGAAAATCGGCGCCCAACAGGGCGCCGATGTCGTCGTTACAGCAAGCGGGTCAGCCGTCTCATTCGGCAAACGCCTGCGCCGCCGGTGTGATGCGCACCGCTTCCGGCCTGATCCCCAGCTTCATCGATCCGATCTGCTGGTCTTCATCGAGCAGCGCCTGCGGCTTCTTGGCATCGTAGCTGATCGGCGAGAAGGCATCCGTCACCAGCTTGTCCTTCAGGCCGGCCGCGTCCTTGGTGATGATCACCACCGACAGGTTCTTCGCCGACAGGTGCTTCCGGATCGCCGCATTCACGTCGGCCACGGTGAGCTTGGCCAGGCCTTCGCGCATCATGCGCGTGAACTCCGGCGTGCGGTACCACTGGGCGTCGAGCGCATAGCCGAGCTGCTGGTCCTGCGTGGCCGTCATCACGAACACGTTCTTTTCGAGATAGCCGCGGGTGGTCTCGAAGTCCTGCTGCGACAGGCCGTTCCGGATCATCTTGTCCAGTTCGAACAGCGCCGCGCGCAGGGCAAAGTGACCGTTCTGCGGCGCCACCGGGCGGATCCAGACCTCGAACAACTGCGCCTTGCGACCCAGGTTGGGGTTCGGGAAGAACTGGAACATGCCGCGTGGGAAGGCTTCGATGTAGGCGTAGTCGCCGTAGTTCATGCCGCGCTCCTCGCGGATGCGCTGGTACAGGCGGGCGCTCGAGGCGCGGTGCTCGCCCAGCCAGGTCTTGGCAAGCCACAGGGCCGGGAAGTCCGGATGCGAACGCGTGACCTCGATCGGCAGGCCGAAGGAAATCGCGGTGGCGCGGGTGTTCTTTTCGATGATCTCCACGTCCAGCCCGTCCGGCATGCGGCCGCGGATCGCGGGGGTCGGCGCCAGGCCGCCGGCGGCCGGCAGGCGCGCCAGCGCAGTTTTCAGGGAGGCGACCATCTTGTCCGACACGTCGCCCGAAATGCCGACCCGTACCGCGCCCTGGGTATAGGCTTTACGATAGAAATCCTTGACGTCGTCCAGGGTGATCGATTCGATGCCCTTGACCGTGCCGAGCACCGGATGGCCGTAGGGCGTGCCGGCAAAGACGTTGGCCTGCAGGCGCTCCTTGCCGAACTCCTCCTCGTTGTTGTCCTTCAGGTCCAGCACCAGGGCATTCTTCTGGGCGTCCTTCAGGCGGCGGAAGTCTTCTTCGCGAAAGCCCGGGTCGACCAGCAAGGGCATCGCGATGCCGAGGAACTGGTCCCAGTTGTCCTTGTGGGTCGTACCGCTGAAGGTGGTCATCTCCTTGTCGGTCTGTTCGGAAAAACTGCCGGCCAGCGGGAACAGGGCCTTGGTCACTTCGTCGATCTTGCGCTCGCGCGAACCGCTCGAGGCGACCATGGCCGCGGTCAAGGCCGCCAGTCCTTCCTTGCCCTTCGGGTCATGCGCGGAGCCGGCCGCGAACAGCAACTTGAAGCGGATCTGCGGCAGCGCCGACTTCTGCACCAGCACGTCGAACTTGGCGTCGGCGGCCTTCGGCGCGAAATCGGCCAGCTTGGGCAGGGTGGATACGCCCGCCGGCAGCGCCTCGTGCGACAGGGTGGTCACCACCATCGAGTCGTCGATCAGGTACTTGCGCGCCGCCGCCTGCAGGTCGGCCGGGGTCAGGCTGTCGACCACGCGGTAGTAGCGGTTCAGGGTGTCGTAGGAGCGGTTGAAGTGCACGTAGGACGCCAGGGTCGAGGCGATCGCCTCGGTGTTGTCGAGCGTGCGGATCAGGCCGTACTTGTTGGCGGACTTGGCGTCGGCCAGCGCGCTCGCGGTGACCGGCTCGTCGCGCAGCTTCGCCACGGTCTGCAGGATCGCGTCGCGCACGTACAGGGCATCCGCCGGCTTCTTGACGCGAGCACCGATGGTGGCCAGGGTCGGGTCGACCCGGTTCGGCACGAAGTCGAACAACTGGTCGACCTTCTGCTCGTCCTGCACCAGGCGCTTGTACAGCGGCGAGGTGCGTCCGAACGACAGCGACAGCAGCATCGACAGGGCCGCCTGGTCCTTGTGGGTGTCCGAGAAGGCCGGCGCGCGGAACGCGACCGTCACCAGCGGCAGGGTCGGCGTCTGCCAGGCCACGTGGCGGTATTGCGCGCCTCTCGGGGCCGGCTCGACCGGCACGTTCGACTTGAAGCTGCCGCGTTTCCAGGCGCCCCAGTATTTTTCGACCATCGCCACCGCCTTGGCCGGCTCGACGTCGCCGGCGATGATCACGGTGGTGCGCTCCGGACGGTACCAGCGGTCGAAGAAGACCTTCGAATACTCGTACTGGTTGGGCATGTCCTCGATGTCCTTCAGGAAGCCCATCGTGGTGTGGCGGTAGGTGTGGGTCGAGAACGCCGCTTCGCGCTGGGTCTCGAACAGTTTCTGCATCGGGTTCGCGCTGTTCTTGTTGTACTCGCCCAGCACGGCGCGCGACTCGGTCTTGAAGGCCTCGATCGGATAGGACAGGTGCTGGAAGCGGTCGGCCTCGACCTTCAGCACGGTTTCCAGGTCTTCCTTGGCGAAGGTGGTGTAATAGTTGGTGAGGTCGTCGCTGGTGTAGGCGTTCTGGCGCGCGCCGGCCTTGGTGATGATTTGCTGGTACTTCTCTGGCGGATACGTGGGCGTACCGCGGAACATCATGTGTTCGAAGAAGTGGGCGAAGCCCGACTTGCCGGGCTCGACCTCGTTGCGCGAGCCGGTCTGCACTGGAATGTGGACCGAGACCAGGTTCGGGAAGCCGGTCGGCACCACGATGACCTTCAGGCCGTTCGGCAAGGTTTTTTCATGGGCCTTGAAAGGCAGGACGTCGGCGCCGGCCGAGGCGGCGCTGGCGGTGGCGGCTTTCGGCGCCGCAGCGGCGGCGGCCGGGGGCGCGAAGGCCAGTAGGGCGCTTGGGACCAGCGCGGCAAGCGCTGTGCGCGACAGGATGCGTTTCGACACGTTCTCTCCTCAGGAATATTGCTATCCGCGAAGGATAGATTATTCGCCAAGGAAAGAACAGGGGATTCAGGTATGCATACGTCGCGCCCGCAGCTGTTCATGCCGCTTCGCTCAGGGGCAGGCTGATGCGGTTGCGGCCCAGGTGCTTGGCGCGGTACAGGGCGGCGTCGGCGGTGGCGACCAGCTCGCTGGCGTTGTTGTCCGGGCCGGCCATGGCGGTGGCGGCCCCGATCGACACCGTCACATGGCGGGTCGGCGCGGTGCACGGCAGTTGCAGCTGCTCGACCCGGCAGCGGATGCGCTCGGCCACGATGGCGGCGCCCTTGAGCGACTGGTTGGGCAGGATCACCGCGAACTCCTCGCCGCCATAGCGCGCCACCAGGTCGTTGGCGCGCATCTCGCTGGCCACCGCGCGCGCGATCCGCTTCAGGCATTCGTCCCCGCCGAGGTGACCGTTGGCATCGTTGTAGGCCTTGAAGTTGTCGACGTCGACCATCAGGAGCGACAGCGGCTGCTGCTGGCGCATGGCGCGCGCCCATTCGGCGTGCAGGGTATCGTCGAAACAGCGACGGTTGGCCAGCCCGGTCAGCCCGTCGCGGGTGGCCAACTGTTCGAGCGCCACCTGGGCCATCTTTTCGTCGGTCAGGTCGCGCAGGGTCTCGACCACCGCCGCCAGTTCACCGTCCGAGCCGTAGATCGGGCTGGCGTCGGCGGCCAGGTAGCGCCGGCGGCCGGCACGCGGCATGTCGAACCAGCTCTCGATACACAGGCTGGCGGGCGAATTGTCGGACGCGCAGCGCGGCAGGATCCGGCGCACGTCCTCGCTGCGGTTCCGCAGCACCAGGTCGGCCAGGGTAGGGCGCCGGTGTTCGTAGAAGCTGCGCCAATGGTCGCTCGTGCCCAGCACTTCATGGGCGGGCACGCCGGTGAGCTGCTCGCAGGCGCGGTTCCAGATCATCACCCGCGCTTGGGTGTCGAGCACGAACACCGGAATCGACAGGGAGGCCACCAGCTGTCCGACAAACGCGCCATCTCGCACGAGGGCGGTCGGGGCGGGCGCGCTGGCGCTGGCGCTGGAGCTGTGTGGGCTGATCATGGTCGTCCTCGTACGGTTCCGGTCCGGCAGCCGAATTGACTGCCAACAGGAAACGATTCTGCTACCGCACAGGGACGTACTTATTGATTTTCAGCAAGATCTGTTTTGCTTGGCTCGTGCACCGGCACCGACCAGGCCTACACCTGGATGGGCGATCTCGTGTGGGGCAGGGTGGCGCACACCACCGTTCCGCCGCGCCGGCCCGGCAGGACCGTGAGCGAGCCGCCGAAGGCTTCGGTCCGCTCGCGCATCCCGTCGATCCCGCAGCCGCGCCTGTCCAGGTGCTCGAGGGCGGCCGGGCCGATGCCGTCGTCCTCGATCTTCAGCAGCGCTTCGCCGGCCGATTCGACCAGCGTGACGCAGACCATGGTGGCCTGGGCGTGGCGCGCCACGTTCGACAGCGATTCCTGCAACACGCGCAGCAGCACCGCGTCCTGTTCCTGGTCGCGCCGATCCTCCTGGCCGGGGTCGCGTCCCGCATCGAAGCGGTAGTCGAGCCCATGCAGGCGGGCGAAATCGGCCAGGTGGCGCTCGGCGGCCTGGCGCAGGCTCTGGCCCTTGGCGATCGGGCGCAGGCCGGTCACGATCGCGCGCACCGAGCGGATGGCGGTGTCGAGGTTGCCGACCGCCACGGTGAGCTTGTCGTGCACGGCGGGCGCGGTGCCGCGCACCGCCGCCTGCTGCAGCGCCAGTTCGACCCGCAGCGACAGCAGGCGGTGGCCCAGTTCGTCGTGCAGGTCACGCGCGATACGGGCCCGCTCGGCCTCGCGCACGCCTTCCTGCTGCCGCACCAGCCGGCACAGCACTTCGTGGCTGCCGGCCAGGGCGGCCTCGACGTCCGCGTGGGCGCCGCGCTCGGCCTCGAGTTGCTGTTCCAGCGCGCGGGTGCGTTCCTGGGCGGCCTGGGAACGGCGCTCGACCAGCACGGCCAGGGCGATGGCGGCCAGGCTCACCATGGCGGCAACCATCATCTCGGGCGGCGCCCCGCGCAGGGGCAGCGGCATGGCGGCACTGGCCGGCGCGCTGCATGCCAGGGCGCCTAGCGCTGAGGCAACGGCTGAAAATCGGACTAGGAATGAGATAGGGTTCATCATGGCATCCTTCTGACTCGCATTCGGAAGATTCCGTACGAAGGTACACCTGAGTCCGACAGGCAATATTGCTCATCCTCAATGCATGACTGCGCGGCGGCGGCGCGCTATAATGGAGGGTTGACGAGAGGCTTACCGTGACTTACAGCATCAAAGAGATCTTCTACACCCTGCAGGGCGAAGGCGCCCATGCGGGGCGCCCGGCCGTGTTTTGCCGCTTTTCGGGCTGCAACCTGTGGACCGGCCGCGAAGCCGACCGCGCCAGCGCCGTGTGCAGCTTCTGCGACACCGACTTCGTCGGCACCGACGGCGAGGGCGGCGGCAAGTTCCGCGAGCCGGAGCTTCTCGCGGCCCGGATCGACAGCCTGTGGCCGGCCACCCACGCGGCCAGCAAGTACGTGGTCTTCACCGGCGGCGAGCCGCTGCTGCAGCTGGACCGGCCGCTGATCGAGGCCATGCACGCGCGCGGCTTCACGATCGCCATCGAGACCAACGGCACGCTGCCGGTGCCGGAAGGCGTGGACTGGGTCTGCGTCAGCCCCAAGCTGGGGTCGACGCTGGTGGTCGCGAAGGGCAACGAGATCAAGGTGGTGATTCCCCAGGCGGGCCAGGACCTGTCCGCCTACGAGGGGCTCGACTTCGACAACTTCTATGTGCAACCGATGGACGGCCCGCTCGCCGCGCACAACACGCGCCTGGCGATCGAGACCTGCCGCCGCAACCCCAAGTGGAAGCTGAGCCTGCAGACCCACAAACTCCTCCAGATTCCCTGAGTCATTGCCGACCCGATGTTAACCATTACCCGCAAGCTGGAATTCGATGCCGGTCATCGCATCCCCGACCACAAGAGCCAGTGCCGCAACCTGCACGGCCATCGCTACACCCTCGAGATCACCCTGACCGGTGACGTCATCGACGTTGAAGGAAATTCTGACAATGGCATGATCATGGATTTCTCGGACGTCAAGGTCCTGGCCAAGCAGCACCTGGTCGACGTGTGGGATCACGCCTTCCTTGTGTACGAAAAGGATGACAAGGTGCGCGAGTTCCTGGCCTCGCTGCCGGGCCACAAGACCGTCGTCATCGACTGCATCCCCACCGTGGAAAACCTGGCGCGCGTCGCTTTTGCCCTCCTCAAGGCGGTGTTCACGGACCGCTACGGCACCGGCTTGCGCCTGCATAAACTGGTGCTGCACGAAACCCCGAACTGCTGGGCCGAAGTGACCGATGCCTGACAAGTACATGGGGCTGGCCCTGGAGCAGGCCAGGCTGGCCTGGGCCGAGGGCGAGGTGCCGGTGGGCGCGGTGGTGGTCAAGGACGGCGAAGTCATCGCCACGGGCTACAACCAGCCGATCGGCCGCCACGATCCGACCGCGCACGCCGAGATCGTCGCGCTGCGCGCCGCCGCCGAAAAGCTCGGCAACTACCGCCTGCCCGGATGCGAGCTCTACGTCACCCTCGAGCCCTGCATCATGTGCTCCGGCGCGATGATGCATGCGCGCCTGGCGCGCGTGGTCTACGCCGCGCTCGACCCGAAGACCGGCGCCTGCGGCTCGGTGGTGAACCTGTTCGAGGAAGAACGGCTGAACCACCATGCCGAGGTGCTCGGAGGCGTGATGGCCGAAGAGGCGAGCAGCCTCCTGAAGGCCTTCTTCGCCGAGCGCCGCGCGCAAGCGCGCAAGCTTCCCGCGGCCGACTGAAGTCCAAACTCGCGCCGGTCCGCTGTCCAGCGTAAGACAAGTCGTACGCCGGCACGGGCGCCCTGGCGCCGGCGAAAGTGATATGCTGTTTGCAAGCCGCTCGTGGCGTTTCCCGGGGCGGTGAGCCAACCCTGTCGCCTGAAGAGCCGTTGCCGTGCCTCGCGCGGCGCCGGCATGCCGCCATGCCTACGCTCAATGCCAACGGAATCCGCATCGCCTTCGACACCGCAGGCGACCCCAAGGCCCCACCGCTGCTGCTGGTGCAGGGCCTCGGCATGCAGCTGACCGCCTGGCCCGAGGAATTCGTCGAAGGCCTGGTCGAACTCGGCTTCTACGTGATCCGCTTCGACAACCGCGACTGCGGCCTGTCCACCAAGTTCGAGCAGGCCGGCGTCCCCAACCTGGCGCTGGCCGCGATCAAGTCGAAGCTGGGCTGGCCGCTGCGCGCGGCCTACCGCCTGGAGGACATGGCCGAGGACGCGATCGGGGTGCTGTCGGCCCTCGGGGTGGCGCGCGCCCACGTGGTCGGCATCTCGATGGGCGGCATGATCGCCCAGATCCTGGCGGCACGTTACCCGCAGCGCATCCTCAGCCTGACCTCGATCATGTCGAGCAGCTGCCGGCGCGGCTTGCCCGGCCCGGAAAAGAAGGTCAGCAAGCTGCTGGCCCGGCGACCCGGCGACCCGGGCGACATCGAAAGCATCATCGACCACGGCGTCGCGGTCATGCGCGCCATCGGCAGCCCCTCCTACCCGACCCCGGACAAGGCCTTGCGCAAGCGCGTTGCGCGCTCGGTGCGCCGCAGCTACTGCCCGGGCGGCGTGGCGCGCCAGCTGATGGCGATCGCGGCCTCGGGCGACCGCTGCGCCCAGCTGGCGACCATTTCCGTTCCCGCCCTCGTGATCCACGGCGCCAGCGACCCGCTGGTGCCGCTCGCCTGCGGCGAAGACACGGCCAGCCGCATTCCCGGGGCCCGGCTCGAAGTCATCCAGGGCATGGGCCACGACCTCCCGCCGCAGCTGGTCGAGCGGCTCCTCGCCTTGATCGATGCCCACGCCAGAGGTAAGATGTTGCCAGACTCAACACCTCGCCTATTCGTCAAACAATAATCGTCAAACAGTGATCACCCAACAAATCGGCATCGCCATCGTGGCCCCCGCCGGCCAGGCGCTCGACCCGTGCGCGGTCGACCGTGGCATTGCCCGCCTCGAGCAGCACGGCTGCCTCGTCCATAACTACTACGACCACGCCAGCATCCACGAGCGCTTCGGCGGCACCGACCAGGGCCGCCTGGCCCAGTTGCAGGCCGCCGTTGCCGACCCCGAGGTGCAGATCATCATGGCGATCCGCGGCGGCTACGGCAGCACCCGCCTGCTGCCGCACATCGATTTCGAGGCGATCGCGGCGAGCGGCAAGCTGGTTGTCGGCTTTTCCGACATCACCGCCATCCACATGGGCCTGATGGCCCGTACCGGTGCGCTCAGCTACGCCGGACCGATGGCGGCGGTCGACTTCGGCCTCCCTGAACCGGTGCAGTTCACGCTGGACGACTTCTGGCAATGCCTGGCCGGCCCGACCCATACGATCACCGAATGCGCGAAGGGCAACCCGCGCATCGACGAAGCCGGCACGGTGTGGGGTGGCAACCTGGCGATGATCGTCTCGCTGCTGGGCACGCCGTACTTTCCGGGCATCGACGACGGCATCCTGTATCTCGAAGACATCGGCGAGCATCCTTACCGGGTCGAGCGCATGCTGCTGCAACTGCAGCAGGCGGGCGTCCTGGCGCGTCAGCGCGCGGTCGTGCTGGGCGACTTTTCCGGCTACAAGCTGGCGCCCAACGACAACGGCTACGATTTCGCCGCCATGCTGGCCCACCTGCGCGCCACGCTGCCGGTCCCGGTCATCGATGGATTGAGTTTCGGGCACATCGCACGCCGGGTGACCATTCCCTTCGGCGCCCAGGGGCGCCTGGTGTCGCACGACGAAGGCTTCACCTTGACGCTGTCCGACTATCCGACGCTGCGCCAGGCCGTCCGCTGCGGCTGAGCCGGCCCACGCCCGGCCGGCTTGAGTGCCGCGCCGGGCGCCGCGATTCGCCCTGTGGCCCCCGCGATGGTAGAATCGCGGGTTATCCGGCAACACCGTTGCTAACTCCGCTTCTAAAGGTTTCCTAGTGCTATCCACTGCCAATATCACCATGCAATTCGGCGCCAAGCCGCTGTTCGAGAACATCTCCGTCAAGTTCGGCGAAGGCAACCGTTACGGCCTGATCGGTGCGAACGGTTGCGGCAAGTCGACCTTCATGAAGATCCTCGGCGGTGACCTCGAGCCTTCCGCCGGCAACGTCAGCCTCGACCCGGGCGAGCGCCTGGGCAAGCTGCGCCAGGACCAGTTCGCCTACGAGGACGTGCGCGTGCTCGACGTCGTCATGATGGGCCACACCGAGCTGTGGAACGCCATCTCGGAGCGCGACGCCATCTACGCGAACCCGGAGGCGACCGACGAAGACTACATGCGCGCCGCCGAACTCGAAGGCAAGGTGGCCGAATACGACGGCTACTCGGCCGAGGCGCGCGCCGGCGAGCTGCTGCTCGGCCTGGACATCGCCAGCGAGCTGCACCAGGGACCGATGAGCGCCGTGGCGCCAGGCTGGAAGCTGCGCGTGCTGCTGGCCCAGGCCCTGTTCTCGAACCCGGACATCCTGCTGCTGGACGAGCCGACCAACAACCTGGACATCAACACGATCCGTTGGCTGGAAGACATCCTCAACCAGCGCAACTCGACGATGATCATCATCTCGCACGACCGCCACTTCCTGAACCAGGTCTGCACCCACGTGGCCGACATGGACTACGGCACGCTGAAGATCTACCCGGGCAACTACGACGACTACATGCTGGCCTCGACCCAGGCCCGCAACCAGCAGTTGGCGAACAACGCCAAGGCCAAGGAGAAGGTCGCCGAGTTGCAGGACTTCGTGCGCCGCTTCTCGGCCAACAAGTCGAAGGCGCGTCAGGCGACGTCCCGCGCCAAGATGATCGACAAGATCAAGATCGAGGAGTTCAAGCCGTCCTCGCGCGCCTACCCGTTCGTGCGCTTCGAAGGCGAGAAGAAGCTGCACCGCCTGGCGGTGGAGACCGAGGGCCTGGCGAAAGCCTACGACCGCCAGCTGTTCAAGAATTTCTCCATCATGGTCGAAGCGGGCGAGCGCATTGCGATCATCGGCGCCAACGGCGCCGGTAAAACCACGCTGCTGCGCTGCATCGGCGGCGCCGACATCACCGGCCTGGACGCCGACCACGGCCGCGTGAAGTGGGCCGAGAATGCCAACGTCGGCTACATGCCGCAGGATCCGACCGAAGAGTTCGCGAGCGACTTGAACCTGACCGACTGGATGGGTCAGTGGACCCAGGAAGGCGACGACGACCAGGCGGTGCGCTCGATCCTGGGCCGCCTGCTGTTCGGCGGCGACGAGGTCAAGAAATCGGTGAAAGTGCTGTCCGGCGGCGAGAAGGGCCGCATGATGTACGGCAAGCTGATGCTGGGCCGCCACAACGTGCTGCTGCTCGATGAGCCGACCAACCACATGGACATGGAGTCGATCGAGTCGCTCAACATCGCGCTCGACAAATACGCCGGCACCATGATCTTCGTCTCGCACGACCGCGAGTTCGTGTCCTCGCTGGCCACCCGCATCCTCGAGATCCGCGAGAACGAGATCATCGATTTCCGTGGCAACTACGAAGAGTACCTGACGAGCCAGGGCATCGATTAAGTAGTTCGTAGGGTGGGCGGCTTTGCCGCCCACGCGGTGATTGTTACCGGCTCCGCTATCGTGCCGGATGATCTTGACGCTACCTATCACCGCATGGGCGGGAGACCCGCCCACCCTACGGCTTACGGTTGAAGGAGACCACCTGAATGATTACTGCACCAATTAAAACCTACGAATACGACCGCCCGCAGGTCGGCGAGGCTTGCACCATCAACCCGGCGACGGCCGAGGCCTGGGCGCGCGTTCCCGCCGTGCCGAGCGCCAGCGAAAAGACCGAACTCAAGGAGCGCATCAAGCGCCTGCTCAAGGAGCGCAATGCCGTGCTGGTCGCCCACTACTACGTGGATGCCGACCTGCAGGACCTGGCCGAGGAAACCGGCGGCTGCGTCTCGGACTCGCTGGAAATGGCGCGCTTCGGGCGCGACCATCCGGCCCGGACCCTGGTCGTTGCCGGGGTGCGCTTCATGGGCGAATCGGCCAAGATCCTGAGCCCGGAAAAGACCATCCTGATGCCGGACCTGGACGCGACCTGCTCGCTCGACCTTGGCTGCCCGGCAGATGAGTTCGCCGCCTTCTGCGACCAGCATCCGGACCGCACCGTGGTGGTGTACGCCAACACCAGCGCCGCCGTGAAGGCGCGCGCCGACTGGATGGTGACCTCGTCGATCGGCCTGGACATCGTCAGGCACCTGCACGAGCAGGGCAAGAAGATCCTGTGGGCGCCCGACCGCCACCTGGGCGCCTACATCCAGAAGCAGACCGGGGCCGACATGCTGCTGTGGCAGGGGTCCTGCCTGGTGCACGACGAATTCAAGGGCGTCGAGCTCGATTTGCTCAAGGCCGAGCATCCGGATGCGAAAGTGCTGGTGCACCCTGAATCGCCGGCGTCGGTCGTCGCCCAGGCGGACGTGGTCGGCTCGACCACCCAGCTGATCAACGCCGCGGTGAACCTGCCGGCGAGCACCTTCATCGTCGCCACCGACAACGGCATCCTGCACAAGATGCGCGCCGCCGCCCCCGGCAAGCACTTCATCGAAGCGCCCACCGCCGGCAACAGCGCCACCTGCAAGAGCTGCGCCCACTGCCCGTGGATGGCCATGAACGGCCTGAAGAACCTGGCGGAAGTGCTGGAGAACGGCGCCAACGAGGTGCACGTCGACCCCGAGATCGGCCGCCAGGCCAAGCGCGCGATCGACCGCATGCTCGATTTCGCCGCCGCCAAGAAGGCCCAAGCCCTGCCGAGCGGCGCGCTCGAGCAGAACGCCAAATTGTTTAATGGAGTCGGCCCGGCATGACGACGCTGCGTAATCCTTTCATCTCCGAAGACCGTTTCGACGAAAAGCTGCAGTCGGCGTTCGAAGCCAACATCCTGGCCGCGCTGCTGGAAGACGTCGGCACCGGCGACCTGACCGGCATGCTGGTGCCCACCGCGCCGCGCGTGCGGGCGCGCGTGATCGTGCGCGAACAAGCCGTGCTGTGCGGCGCGCCCTGGTTCGAAGGCGTGATGCTGGCGGTCGACCAGGACATCGAGATCTCCTGGCACCATGCCGAAGGCGACCTGATGCCCAAGGATTCGACCGTTTGCACCATCGAAGGCTGCCCGCGCTCGCTGCTCACCGCCGAGCGTGCGGCGCTCAACTTCATGCAGCTGCTGTCGGGCGTAGCCAGCGCTACCCGCAAGTACGTCGACGTAATCGCCGGCACCGGGGCGGCGATCCTGGACACCCGCAAGACCCTGCCGGGCCTGCGCCTGGCGCAAAAGTACGCGGTGCGCGTCGGTGGCGGCAAGAACCAGCGCATGGCGCTGTACGACGGCATCCTGATCAAGGAAAACCATATCGCGGCGGCGGGCGGCGTCACCCCGGCACTGCAGGCGGCCGCGGCCCTGAATGCGGGCGTTCCGGTGCAGATCGAGGTCGAAACCATCGGCCAGCTGGAAGAAGCGCTGGCCGCCGGCGCCACGTCGGTCCTGCTGGATAACTTCGACCTCGGCATGATGCGCGAGGCGGTGCGGGTGAACGCCGGCCGTGCGCTGCTGGAAGCCTCGGGCGGCATCAACATGGACACGGTGCGCGCGATCGCCGACACCGGCGTGGACCGCATCTCGGTCGGCAGCCTGACCAAGGACGTGCGGGCCACCGACTATTCGCTGCGGATCGTCGGCGCGCTCGAGGAGGTGGCGGCATGATGGACTGGAGCCGACTGCGCATCTCTACCGGTGCGCGCATCCTCTGGCTGGTCTTCGGCCTGGTGCTGGGCTTGCCCACATTGTCGAACGGCCTGGCCACCAACTCGACTTCGGACCTGTGCTTCGGCATCGGCATGGTGCTGGTCGGGGTGCGCGGCTTCCTGCGGCCCGTCATGTTCGGCAAGGCCGTGCGCATGGAGATGGACCCCCGCACTTCCCAGGTGTCGATCGGCTCGCCGATGCTGCACGGCGGCCTGTCACTGGTGATCTTCGTGGCGCTGGTGGCGGGGATCGTCGTCAAGTACGTGCTGCAGGGCTGAGCAGGCGCACGCCCGCCCGGAGGCGGTGGCCGTTCGTGCGCGCCGCCTACACGCCGCTCTCGCTGGCCCTGGCCAGCGCCTCCGCCTCGGGCGTGCGCGCGTGGACCGGCTCTCCGACCCTGGCCGCGATCGTATCGATCGCGGCCATGATTTTTTCCACGTCCGCATAATGCGTCATGTGTCCGACGCCCGGCATCAGCTGCAGTTCGCTGGCGCCCAGGCGCTCGCTCAGGCGCTCCGAATTGTGGCCCGCATCGACGATCTTGTCCTGGGTGCCGGCCACGATCGCCGCCGGGACCTTCAACTCGGCATAGCGCTTCGACAGCATGGCCGCTGCCGGAATCATGACCGCCGTTTCGGCGGCGGCGGCACGCAGCTGCTTCGGCCGCAGGGCCATCCAGACCGGGAAGGCGTCGAAGCGCCGGTCCACCGGCCTGGGCGAGAAAGTGCGCTTGGCCATTCCCGGCCACAGCGCCCGCGCGACCAGCGGCAGCACCGTGTAGCGCAGCAGGTCGCCGACGATCGGGACGGCCGGCTGGGTCAGCGTGGCCACGTCCAGGCGCAGGCTTGGGTAGTAATAACCCGACAGCAGCACCAGTCCGCGCACGGCATCCGGCCGCTGCAAGCCCATGGCCAGCGCCACCATCGTGCCCCAGGAGTGCCCGGCGACGATGGCCGATTCCACGCCGATCCGCTCCAGAGCCCGGTGCAGCAGGGCCGCCTGCCGGTCCGGCGTCCACAGCGTACTGCGCGGACGCTCGCTGTAGCCGAAGCCGGGCCGGTCGAATGCGATCACACGGTAGTGCTCGGCGGCCCGCTGCAGCAGGCCGCTCGTCTCGAAATCCTTCGAGTACACGCCGTTCCCGTGCAGCAGCACCAGGGTGGGGCCGCTGCCGCGCTCCAGGTAATGCAGGCGCACCCCGTCGACCTCGACGAACTTGCCCTGCGGCGGATTGTCGCGCTCGGCCTGGCGGCTCCTGGCGCGCACATACAGGAAGGACGCGGCCAGGCCGATGGCGGCCAGGACGGCGCCGGTGCGCGGGCCATTGGCCCCCGTGTTGCTGCTTATCGTCGTGCGGTAGCTGTTGCTCACACAATCCCCCTGTGGTCGAGTAATGATGGCGAGTCCTCCGGCTCCTCCGCCTGGAGCAGGTCGGCCACCCGCGGCAGCAGCCGCTCGGCCGACTCTTCTATCTTGAGTGCGATCAGGTGGTCCGCCCGGGTGCGTCCCAGGTTGAGCGCGGCGATCGGCTTGCCGCTCTCGTGCGCCATGCGGCAGAAACGAAAGCCCGAGTAAACCATGAGCGAGGACCCCACCACCAGCAGGGCGTCGGCCGCCGCCATCTGCGCCAGCGCGCAGGCGGTGCGCGCCGGCGGGATGCCGTCGCCGAAGAACACGACGTCGGGCGCCAGCGCCCCGCCGCACTGGACGCAGGATGGCAGGTGGAAGTCTGCCAGGGCATCGGGCTCGATCGCGGCGTCGCCGTCCGGCAGCGGGGTGGCAAGCACATTGGCCAACTCGGGGTTGGCTTCGCCCAGCAAGGTCTGGACAAACGCGCGCGGGAATTGCGCCTTGCAATGCATGCACACCACGCTGTGAACGTTGCCGTGCAGTTCGAGCACGGCGTGGCTGCCGGCCTGCTGGTGCAGGCCGTCGACGTTCTGCGTCAGCAGGTAGCCGAAGCGCCGGTGCCGTTCCAGGCGCGCCAGCGCATGGTGGCCGCCGTTCGGCCTGGCCCTGGCCATGATCGGCCAGCCGACCATGCTGCGCGCCCAGTAGCGGCGCTGGATCTCGGCCGAGCGCCGGAACTCCGGCCCCTGGATCGGCTGGCGCCCGCGGCGGGTGCCGTCGCGGTCGCGGTAATCGGGAATGCCGGACGCGGTGGACAGGCCGGCGCCGGTCAACACCAGCGCGCGCGGATACCCTTCCAGGAATTCCGCCAGCGCGGAGGCACTGTCTTGAACGGTAAAAACTGCTGCCATGTTGCGTGATCCTCCATTGGCTGGGATCCTAGCATCGCTATGCGCGACACGGAGGCACGATACCGCACGAAACGGCGACAATTACTGCGCTGCAAGAAAATATGCTCGGTATAATCGAAGACCTTCGTCATGGATCGATTATGGCAGTTATGCTCATTGGTAAACAACACAAGGCACTGGTCGCGTGGCTAGATCAGGATTGGTGGAAGGACGACGTCTCACCGCTCTGCATCCTTCAGGGTTTCCCGGGCGCGGGCAAGACCCATGTCTCGGAAGTTCTGGAGCAGAGGGTTCGCGCTAGGACGGTACCGACGAAGATTGTGCGTTGCCGCCTGCCGCCGACAAGTGCGAACGCCCTTGATGAGCTACTGCTGTCGATCGCCAGCGCGCTCGACGACCAAGGCGACAGCCGCCTTGCCGACAACTGCACGCTAGAGACCCTGGAAAGACTTCTCAAGGAACCGATGCTTCTTGTGGTTGATGAGTTCCAGGACACTCTCGATAATCGTACCGGACAACCACCAGCGTCGCTGGCGCAGTGGTTCGAGAAGGTCTGCGGCACGCGCACCATGAGTGGGCGCATCCTCCTGTTGAGCAGCCACCAGATCGACCATGCGCGTTGGAATGAACGCTGCGTCCTGCGCGCGCTGCGTGGCATGGACGTGCCGAGCGGGTTACAGTTCTTGGAACACCATCTTGCGGAATACGGGGTCCCGGCTAAAGACCTTCCGCTGGAACGTCGGCCCGATGTCGTCGAGTGGCTAGGGGGCTTCCCACGTGCTTTGAAGTTGTTCGCCAGCCTGCTACGCAATCTCCCGTTCGAAGAGGTGATTGGAGCAATGCCCGAGTCCTGGGAAACCCGTAACCAGCCAATTTCGGAACGCCTCTTGAAGGGCATCGAAGACGAGATGGTTGCGCAGGCCAGGAGAGGACTGGCGGAGGTCGTCGACCGGTTTTTCGAGCGACTTGCGGTGTACCGGCTGCCAGTAGACGAATCCGGACTCAAGGCGGTCAATGAGGGGTTCGGACCGATCGACACGCTCAAAGAAGACCTTCTAAGCCGCTACCTGCTCGAACGACGCCAGAACACCTACACGCTACATCCGGTGCTCCGCGCGGCCGTACTCAGGCCGATCAAGCCGAACGTGCTGGCGCGCGCCCATAGTCTCGCGGGCAAGCACTACGCGCGCCACTTCCGGGCGCGCCGGTTGACCGGCTCGTACATGCGCCTCGGGCGCGAGTTTATCGAGTTGCGTTACCACTACACCCAAGCGGGCCAGGCCGAGCTGATCAAGGAATTCGTCGCTCCTTTCGCGGCTCATATCCGGTCAGATCTGGGCTGGCACAAGCCCTTGCCGGAACGCGTCGAGGAGCGCGACGAACAGATCGCGGTCTTATCGGCGCTGAGTGAGTCGGTGGACGACAAGTTACTGCACTTTCAGCTCGCGCGCCTCTTCGACAAACGCGGTAAACCGCAGGATCCTGAGCGCGCGCTGCGACATGCCAAGCAATCATGCAGATACGATTCCCCGCCCGCCGCTTGGGCACTGCGTCAGCGGCTGGTGGAGCGCCAGCACGGGGCCAAGGCGGCGATCAAGGATTTTCGTCAATTCGCTTTGAAGCATGTCGCGCCTGACAAGGGCCTATGGTCTCTATATAAACTAGGGGCGGGGATGCTGATGCAAGCTGGCCTCTTGCCGGAGGCCGAGACGCTTGTAGCCGACGGCATCGCACATATCGAAGCGAAGTCGAATGTCAGCCAGTTGTACATGGCTCAATCCGACATAATGCTACGCACAGGGCGCCCAAGCGAGGCCCTGGCTCTGCTCAAGGCGGGCATCGCGCGGGTCGGACCCAAATATGGCGGCTTCAACTTGGCAGAACGGGCGGTCGTCATCGCTGCGCACGGATCCACCTTGCACCCGCTGCAAGAAATCATTGAGTTGCTGCAAGCCGAGGGCGCCTACGCGCCGCAAATCGAACTCGCGCATGTGTACATCGCGGTCTGCAGGAACCAGTTTGAACAAGCCATCGCATCACCGGTCGCGCAACAACACGCGAGCTCGGTCATGTCGCTCGCAGTGACGTTTGCTTTCTGCTACCTCTCGCTGGGACAAGTGGACGCGGCGAAAGCGACTCTCGACCGTTTCAGGACCACGGAGGGTAATAAACTTATTCTCACGCCGAAACACAGCGTCACATGGCTGGCATCCTGGATCCATCTTGAGTCGGGCGACCAAGCATTGGCAAACGCGCTGCTGTCGACTTTCCTGGACCGCCCTTTGGGTGATGGCGAACGCACGGACCGAGCAACTTTATTGCGTCTATGGGACGAACATGGCGAGCAGGACGGCGGCCGGCCGCCCGCGCGCGATTTTCCGGTGCTCGCACCGCTGCTGACTGGTTTGCCTGACTACGTGCGTCGTTCGCCATGGGGCGAATCGATTCTGAAACTTCGGCTGCAAGGCAGCGTGGCGCCGTCCGCATCGCTTCCTGAGGCGCCGCCTCCCGACGCCCCAGCCCACGAACTCGACACGCCATCCCCCACGTGCACCGGGAGCAGCGCCTCCGAGGACGTGCCTGGTGGAGCGCTTCGTGACGCGGTCGGCGATACCGCTGGTACGGCTGACGTGCCGTGGAATTCCGACCACATTATTTCCAGTATGGAGCCTGCAGAATTCCGCGGTGTCTACCTCCTGGGCAGTTTCGACCACCGTATCACGTTCTATACGCAACAGGTACGGGCGTTGAATCTGGTGCGCGCCCTGTTCGAAAAGGGCAAACTGTGTAGCGGACAGTCGGTATGCGTGGTCGGTGCCGGTGCTGCTGGCGTCATGACCGCGGTTGCGGCCGCGCGGGCCGGATGCCGTGTGACGCTGTTCGACGACCGCGAAGCTATCCTGAGTCTACAAGCTCCGGCGCAGCACCGTTTCCTGCACCCTCACATTTACGACTGGCCGGCAGCCGGCTCTGACCGTATCGACGCGGGACTGCCGGTGCTGAATTGGCAGGCCGCAAACGCCAACGCTGTCGTCGACTCTTTGCGTACCGAATTTGAGCGGTACAGAGCGATGTTCGGCGACAGGCTTCGGTTCGTCCCCAAGACAAATATCCAAGAAATTCGACCGGAGACCAAGGGAACGCGCCTGCGCGTGCTCGGCAATGACGCCGATATCAACGAATGTTTCGATGGCGTTTTCCTCGCACTTGGCTTTGGCCTCGAACGTTCGGCCTTTGCAGCGGCAGGGACGCACTCTTACTGGACAGGAGACAGCCTGAACGGCCCATTTGCCCTGGGTACGCGTCAACGCATCCTGGTATCGGGCTCTGGGGATGGTGGGCTGGTTGACGTCGCGCGAGCCGCTATGCGTTCGCACGTGAACGGCAGCTATTTCGTTCATCATGAAGCTGTTGCGTTCCTGACAACCGATGAGTCGTTTTGCAAGTTAGCCGAACAAATGTCCCAAGTCGACGACGAAGCACGCAAGGCTGAAGTGACTGGCGTGGAACCCGAGCCCCTATACCAGAGCTACAAGGCACTCGAAGTGCCGGATACCCTGTTGGCCAAGATCAGGCAATTAGCGCGCACGGATACCGAGGTGACGTTCAACTTTACGGATCACAATATCTTTTCGCTAAACTCAGCATTGCTCAATCGCCTTCTGGTGTTCCTACTGCTGCGCGCGCAGATCGTCGAGCGCAAGCATGGCAAGATCACGAACGTTCATATTTCGCCTCATAATCCAGCGCGAAAAGTGGTCGAGTTCAGGAACAGGCCAGAAAATAACCTCGAATACGATATGGTCGTGCTGCGCCATGGTCCTCCGCGGGATTTTGTGGCTCAGCGGTTCGCGGAGCTGGAACCTGCCTTCGCATCATTGCGTGGTGCGCTTCCCAAGTTAGCACTGTCGCAGCACCTCGCCGCAGATACGGCTGCCTGGCACTTGGTCCGAAGCTGACCACTCGCGACGTTCAGCGTGCGGAGACCGCGATGCCGCCGACGATCATGCCGAAGGCCAGCACGTGGTAGAGATGGGGCGGCTCACCGAGAAAAGCCGAGGACAGCAAGGCCGTGAACAGCGGCGTCAGGTTGATGAAGAAGGCCCCGATGCTGGGCCCGGCGCGCTGCACGCCCGCACCCCAGCAACGCATCGCCAGGATGGCCGGGCCGATCGCTACGTACAGCAGGGCGGCTCCCAGCGACCAGCTCCAGGCGACATCGACCTCGCGCAGCGCCCATTCGCCGCCGGCCAAGGCGGCCGACCACAGCACCCCGTAACCGACCTGCGCCAGCAAGAAGGCCGCCCAGTCGGCGCGCAGCCCCGGCACGTCCTTCTGCTGCATCAGCATCCAGCTATAGAAGGACCAGGCGATGGTGGCCAGGATCATGTACAGGTCGCCCGCCACCAGCCGCAGTTGCAGCAGGCCGTGGAGGTCGCCGCGGCACAGCACCACCAGCACGCCGCCGATAGACAGGATCGCGCCCAGCACCTGCTTGCGCTTGACCGGCACGCCGTAGAACAGGCGACCGACCAGCAGCATCCAGACCGGCACGCCGGAGGCGACCAGGGTCACGTTGATCGGCGTGGAACTCTGCAGCGCCAGGTATTGCAGCGAGTTGTACAGGCCCACGCCCAGCAGGCCGAGCATGGCGTAGCGGCGCCAGTTGGCCAGCACGCCGCTACCGTGCCTGAACGCCGCGCGCCCGAGCGGCACCAGCACCGCCAGCGCGATCGTCCAGCGGATCAGGTTGAGCGTCATCGGCGGCACCGCGTCGCGCACCAGGCGGCCGACGATCGCGTTTCCCGCCCACAGCACCGGGGGAACGGTCAGGAGCAGGATGGTGGAAGGGGTGAGGGCGGGACGATTCATGGCGTGGCGGCCGGCCCGCGCGCACGGGCCGGCCGGGCGAGGCTCAGCGGCGCTCCGGCGTCAGTACGCTCGGCAAGGCCTTCGGCAGGGTGTCCGGGAAGTCGCGCGAATAATGCAGGCCGCGGCTTTCGTGGCGCGACAGCGCGCTGTTGACGATCAGGCTCGCCACTTCGACCAGGTTGCGCAACTCCAGCAGGTCGTGCGTGATGCGGAAATTGCGGTAGTACTCGTCGATTTCCTCCTTGAGCAGCGCGATGCGGTGCTGGGCGCGCTCGAGGCGCTTGGTGGTGCGCACGATGCCGACGTAGTTCCACATGAAGCGGCGCAGCTCGTCCCAGTTGTGGGCGATCACCACCTCTTCATCGGCATTGGTCACGCGCGACTCGTCCCAGGGCGGCAGCGCCGGGTTCTCGACCTTGGGCGCGGCGGCGATCTGGTGGGCGCAGGCGCGCCCGACCACCACGCATTCGAGCAGCGAGTTGCTGGCCAGGCGATTGGCGCCGTGCAGCCCGGTGCAGGCGGTTTCGCCCACCGCGTACAGGCCCGGGATGTCGGTACGGCCGGCCAGGTCGGTGACGATGCCGCCGCAGGTGAAGTGCACGGCCGGCACCACGGGGATCGGTTCCTGGGTGATGTCGATGCCCAGTTCCAGGCAGCGCGCGTGGATCGTCGGGAAGTGCTCCTTCAGGAATGCCGGGTCCTGGTGGCTGATGTCGAGGTGGACGTAGTCCAGGCCGCGCTTTTTCATCTCGAAGTCGATGGCGCGCGCCACCACGTCGCGCGGCGCCAGTTCGCCGCGCTCGTCGTGGGCCGGCATGAAGCGGGTGCCGGCGGCGGCGCCCGCTTCGGGCGGGAGTTTCAGCAGGCCGCCTTCGCCGCGGATCGCTTCCGTGATCAGGAAGGATTTCGCATACGGGTGGTACAGGCAGGTCGGGTGGAACTGGATGAATTCCATGTTCGACACCCGGCAGCCGGCGCGCCAGGCCATGGCGATGCCGTCGCCGGTGGCGGTATCGGGATTGGTGGTGTACAGGTAGACCTTGCCGGCGCCCCCGGTGGCCAGCACGGTGTGCTCGGCTTCGAAGGTGAGCACCTTGCCGCTTTCCTCGTCCTGCACGTACAGCCCATAGCAGCGCGGCTGGCCCACCAGGTGCGGCGCCCCTCCGTGCACGCCCTTGCCGGTCAGCTTGTCGGAGGTGATGACGTCGATCGCGCAGTGGTGCTCGAACAGGGCGATGTTCGGGTGCGCGCGCACTTTCTGCTCCAGCGTCACCTGCACCGCGTGACCGGTGGCGTCGGCCGCATGGATGATGCGGCGCTGGCTGTGGCCGCCTTCGCGGGTCAGGTGAAAGCCCAGTTCCGCCGAGGCGTCCCGGGTGAAGGGCACGCCTTGCTCGATCAGCCATTCGATCGCGGCGCGGCCGTTTTCGACGATGTAGCGGGTCGCCGCTTCCTCGCACAGGCCGGCGCCGGCCACCAGGGTATCGGCGATGTGCTGGTCGTGGCTGTCGCCGGAGTCGAGCACCGCGGCGATGCCGCCCTGGGCCCAGTTGCTGGCGCCGTCCAGCAGGGCGCGCTTGGAAATGATCGCAACCTTGCGCGTCTGCGCCAGGTGCAGGGCCACCGACAGGCCGGCCAGACCGCTGCCGACAATTGCGACGTCAAATTTCATGGGAATATCAGGTTTGTACAGAGGCATCACTATAGTCGATTTGGCTAGATCGCGTCAGGGTGGGACCACGGGGTCAAGGGCGGGACATTGTTCGCGCACGCACGGATGGGGCCTGGACGCCGCGCTAGGATCGCCACTTCATCAACCCGAAAGGAACGTCATGTCAGCTCAGAATGCCCAGGCGCACGCTGCCGCGCTGTCCGAGAAGATCGGCTCGATGCGCTTTGCCATGTTCACCACGCGCGACCAGAACGGTCACCTGGTCAGCCAGCCGATGACCAATCAGCAGGTCGACGACGAAGGCGGCCTGTGGTTCTACACCCGCAGCACCACCGAACTGTGGGACAACATCGCGCACCAACCGGAGGTGAACGTCAGCTTCGCCGATCCCGACAACAGCACCTGGGTCTCGGTCAGCGGCCGCGCCGAACGGGTGGTCGAGCGCGCCCGCATCCACGCCTTGTGGAACCCCATGGTGCAGGCCTGGTTCCCGTCCGGCCCGGAGGACGAGCACGTGGTGCTGGTGCGGGTGACGCCGCACGCGGCCGAATACTGGGACGCGAACGACAGCAAGATGGTGCGCATGTTCGCGATGGCCAAGGCCGCCGTGACCGGCACCACGCCCGACGTGGATGCCGACCACGGCACCATCCGGATGTAGGAGGCCAGCCTAGCGGGCCGGCGGCAGGTCGGCTTCGCTCTGATTGCCGCCCGTCTCGGGCGTTCCCAGGCCGGTGCCGGTGGATGCGGCCTGGTTCGGACGGGTGTCCTGCGGGCCGCGCCCGATGTTGGTCATCGCGCTGCCTTCGGCCTCGGCGTGGCCGGCGGAGGCGGAGGAGGCGCCGCCCGGCGCATTGGCGGTCGCGCCGGACTGGTTGCGGCTCAGGCCATCGCCGCCGCTGCCTCCGGTTTCCTGCTGGGTTTCATGGGTGGGTGTGGCGCCTTGCTGGCCGCTGGTCGTGCCGCCGACGCCAAGCGTCGTCGACGGGTCCTGCTGCGCTTGCTGGTTGCTCATGTCGGTCTCCCTCGATGCTGGAGACCATTATGCCGGCGCCGCCCGGTCGCCGGCGCAAGCCTGGTTCACTCGTAGCGCTTGTAGACGCTGTGCTTGCCGCCATCCTTGACCAGCAGCACCTCATAGGGGTCCTTGCGCGAGCCTTCCATGCCCGGCGACCCCATCGGCATGCCGGGCACGGCGAGGCCACGCGCCTTGGGTTTTTCCGCCAGCATGCGCTTGATGTCGCCGGCCGGCACATGGCCCTCGACGGCATAGCCGCCGACGCGGCCGGTATGGCAGGAAGCATACTCGGCCGGGATGCCGAACTTCTCGCGGTAGTCGGACGGATTGGCCACGTTCTGGGCCTTGACCTGGAAGCCGTTCGCTTCGAGGTGCTTGATCCATTCCTTGCAGCAGCCGCAGTACTCGGTCTTGTACACCTCGATCACCGGCTGGGCGGCGCTAGCCGCGAGAGGCAGGGAGAAGAGGGTGGCGGTGGCGGCATGGCGCACGAACTTGGAAAAGCGCAGGAACATGGTGACTCCGGGATCGGGTGGGAACAAACCCCCATTATGCCCCAGGAGAAGGCTTGGTGGCCCGGCCGCGCGATGTTATACTGTACATAAACACAGTATCGCTTCGACCATGCCCAGCTTCCTTCCGATCGACCTCGACCCGCTGCCAGAAGACTCGCCCTTGCGCCTGGCGGCCAGCGCGCGCGGCGCCGTGTTCCGCGCGATCGGCGACGAACCGGTCACGGATGCGAAGAGCGATGCCGAACTGGCGCGCGAATACATCGGCCAGGGAGAGCTGAGCCCGAAATCCATCGCCAACACCCAGAAGGAACTGTACCGCTTCCTCACCTGGTGCCGCGAAGAGGCGGGCAAGAACTTTCAGCAACTCACGGTGGCCGACCTGAACGCCTACAAGGAATTCATCCGCAACCCGCCGCCGGAATGGATCTCCACCACCAAGTGGCCGCGCAAGGATCCGCGCTACCGGCCGTTTTCGGGTCCCTTGTCCGATGCCAGTCGGCGCCAGGCCATGATCGCGGTGAAGGGCCTGCTGGGCTATGCCGAGCAGACCGGCTACCTGCGGCGCAATCCGGCCAGGCTGGTGCGCAACGTGCGGGCCAGCCACGCCAGCCGCGTCACCCGCTACCTGACGCCGCAGGCGATCGCGCATGCGCTCGACGCGGTGGCCGCGCGCGTGGCCGACACGCCGGCCAGCATCCGCCAGCGCGAGCGCGACCGCTTCCTGCTGGTCGCGTTTGCCCAGACCGGGGCGCGCCTGAACGAGATCGTGGGCGCGCACATGGGCGCCATCTACAGCGAGGGCGACGGGCGCTGGTGGCTGGACGTGATGGGGAAGGGCGCCAAGCCGCGCCGCCTGCCGGTGCCGCCGGCGATGCTGGCCGCCTTCCGCGACTACCGCCAGGCCTTCGGCCTGCTGCCGCAGGCGAGCCGCACCGACCGCACCCCGCTGGTGCTGTCCAGCCGCAGCAAGGAAGCGCTGCGCATCACCGACGAAGCGGCCTCGGAAGCGCTGAAAGCCGTGTTCGTGGCGGCCGCCGACCGCGCGCTGGCGCAGGGCGACGCCGACAGCGCGGCGGCGCTGCGCCAGGCCTCGACCCACTGGCTGCGCCATAGCATGCTGACCAACCACGCCAACAGCGGCGTCCAGCTCAAGACGCTGCAGGACACGGCGGGGCATGCCAACATCGCCACCACCGCGGCCTACCTGCACAAGCGCGACCACGAACGCCACGACGAGATCATCGGTTCGGGCGCCAAGCTGGTGCCTTGAGCCGCAGCCGAGGGGAGGGCGGTCTCAGATCGGCAGTTCGGACTCGCCGCCTGCGGAGCTGCCAAAATCCTGCAGGGCGTCGAGCGACAGGCGACGCTCGTTGAGGGCAGAGACGATGGCTTTGAGCTGTTCCGGGTCAGGGTTGAGGTAGACGATGCGCTGCTCCAGCTCATTGTCCCAGTACTTCGTGTACGGCACGTCGGTCTCCGCCATCACCTTGGCGTCGAAGCTTCCGTCCATCATTTCGCCAACCAGGGTGACCTTGGCCGAATCCGGCGTCGTGTTCTTCACGGTAATGCCCATGCTCATCCTTTCGAGTGATCAGTTCGCATAGACGCATTCTTACCCACGTGGAGCAGGGGTGCAAACGGCCGAACGCCTGCCGTGCGCGGGGTCGGCCCGGCGCCACCCTGGAGCCCCTGAGGGAAGCCCGGCAAAAGCCGCCCAAGGTTCAACACATGGAAAGTCCATGCCAATAGAGTTGCTCTCGTAGCATAACCGTACTACACTTCACTCGACATTAGCATATATAATGTCGAGTTGAGTTCGAGCGGCCGATGTATCATTGGCCGTTGCCCTAGAAAGGTCGCTTCTCCACATTCTTCAAGGACATCGTCATGCAGATCGACCGGATCACCGACGGCGCGCAGGCGCACCGCAACGAGGACTGGGCCGGCAGTTTTTGCACGTCGCACACGACCGAGCTCGTCGTCATCGACGGCGGCACCTCGGTCGCCGAGCGCGATTACGTCGCTGAGCGCGAGGGCGACGTGGTCTGGTTCGTCGCACGGTTCGTGGCCGCGCTCGGTCCGGCCATCGACGCCGGGCTCGGCCAGCGCGAAGCCACCCACAGCGCCATCGATGAGGTTCGCCGCGAGTTCCTGGCACGCTGCGCCGGCCAGCAAGTGCCTTTGTACGCCTGGCCGATTGCGGCACTGAGCTGGGTGCGCGTGCAGCCCCATGGCGACGGCTACCGGCTGGAACTATTCTGCCTGGGCGACTGCAAGGTCTTGCTGCGCCGGCCCGGCGGCGAGATCCTCGACCTGGATCCCTTCGTCAATCCGCAGGAAGCCATCCTGCGCGCCGAGATCGGGAAACTCGAGCGCGAGGGTGTCGACGACGCCGCGGCCCGCCAGGCCCGCTTGCTCCCCATGCTGCGCGCCCGGCGCGAATACCAGAACACCGTGGCCAACACCAACTCCCTGTGCCTGAAGCCGAACGGCGGCTTCGGCGCGCGCACCGCCACGTTCGAGGTGCCGGCCGGATCCGCCGTCATGCTCATGAGCGACGGCTTCTACCGCCTGGTGGATACCTATGCGCTGCACACGCCCACGAGCCTGTTCTCGCTGTGCCTGCAGCAAGGACTGCCGGCCGCTCTCGCGCAACTGCGCGAGCACGAAGCCACGGCCAGGGCTGCGCGCATGGCTGTGGTGAAACGGGCGGACGACGCATCGGCGCTCCTGTGGCGCAGCGATAGCCCAGGCGTCTGACCCTGCCGGCGACCGTCCGGCCATGCCCCGTCGGCAGGTGCGGCAACGGCGCGAATCGGCAGCTCGGCTCTGACTTTGGGTGGAACACCCGCACCAGTCGCGACGACCGCCGTCGATTTAGTTGTGTCTGTACAACATGTTGACATATCTGACTAAAAAGTTAGTAAGAACACCATTGCCTAACGTGTAATCAAAAGCGTCGAACACGCGCATATCTTCCGTACATCTACCGAAGCCCGCCCGAAGCGTGCTTCCAAGTATGCATGCCTTGGAATATTTATTTTCCGGGCAACCCCACCGCCGTCAAGTATTTACTAAATACAATCGTTAAATCTTTCTTAGTCCAAGCAGACCTATCCGGCTGTAACTGGCTGAAGGAGGAGTCCAGCCTGCTGCCGACTCGGCGGCGGGATCACAAACGATAGGAGATAGTTCATGGCAGTAAAAACGAAACTGGCCCGCTCGCTCGCCCTCGCATTCGGGGCAACCGCGCTGACGCTGGGCATGAGTTCGACCGTGCTGGCCCAATCGAACACCACGGGTAACGTGTACGGCGCGGTGGAGAGCCCGGCCGGCGCGACCGTCGTGGTCGAAAACCTCGACACCAAGCTGCGCCGCACCGTGTCGGTCGAAGGCAATGGCCGCTTCCTGGCGACCTCGCTGCCGCCGGGCCGCTACTCGGTGCAACTGGTGCGCAACGGCAGTGTCGTCGAAAGCCGCGAAGTCGAGGTGCTGATCGGCCAGGGCGCCGAAGCCGTGTTCTCGACCCAGCAGGTGCAGATCGTCGGCCGCCGCCGTGCGATCGACGTGACCAACACCAACAACGGCGCCATCTTTACTGCCAGCCAGCTGGAAAAACTGCCGATCGCGCGCAACGTCGAGTCGATCATCCTGATCGCCCCGAATACCACCCAGGGCGACAGCCGCTACCCGAACGGCGCCAACAGCTTCGGCGGTGGCGCGGTGTCGGAGAACTCGTACTACGTGAACGGCTTCCCGGTCACCAACCCGCTGACCCAGCTGGGTTACATGGAACTGCCGTACGGCGCGATCGGCCAGGCCCAGATCCTGACCGGCGGCTTCGGCGCCGAGTTCGGCCGCTCGGTCGGCGGCGTCGCCAACATCACCACCAAGAGCGGCACCAACCGCTGGGAAGTGGGCGGCATCGTGCAGTGGGATCCGAAGAACCTGCAGGCCAGCCAGGTCGATATCTACTATCCGGTGCTGGGCGCGAGCAACACCGCCGCCACCGACGGCACCCTGTACCGCCGCCGCTCCACCAACGAGACCGACCGCAAGTTGGTGGGCGTGAACGTCGGCGGCCCGCTGATCCAGGACAAGCTGTTCTTCTTCGGCTCGCTGGAACAATCGCGCACCGATTTCTCGGGCACCAATGCCGTAACCGGCCTGCGCACCAGTACGTCGGCCGCCGGCCGCGGCTGGGAAGAGTCGGAAACCGACACCACCCGCTACCTGGTGAAACTCGACTGGAATATCAACGACAACCACCGCATCGAGTACACCGGCTTCGGCGACACCTCGAAGAAGGACAAGTACCTGTCCGGCTACAACTACGCCACCGGTGCCCGCAACGGCACCATCGGCGCGAGCGAACACTACAAGAACTTCTCGGGTGAGACCCCGGTCGGCGGCATCGTCAACATCGCCAAGTACACCGGCAACCTGACCGACGCCCTGACCATCACCGCGCTGTACGGCAAATCGACCACCAAGCACGAGAACACCTACGGTACCTATCCGGGCGTGAACCCGAACGTGTACCAGGTCTCGTCCAGCCCGTCCACGCGTGTGCCGGAAATCGCCGCCAACTACGTCAACCCCAACCCGGTCAGCGGCAACGTCCCGGTGACCGGCGGACGCGACACCGTCGAATCCGCACGCCTCGACCTCGAGTACCGCATCGGCAACCACACCCTGCGTGCCGGTATCGACGAAAACCGCCTGAGCTCGGAAGACGCGGGCGTGTTCCGCGCCGGCGGCGGCCTGTGGACCTATGGCTTCACCAACACGCCGAACACGCCGATCACGCTGCAGAACGTCCAGGTGAGGACCGCCAGCGGGGGAGGTTACGGCGTCCGCGGCTATTACGTGACCGAAACCAAGTTCACCTCGATCACCGACGCCTACTCGGACCAATCGGCCCAGTACCTCGAAGACCGCTGGCAGGTCACCAAGGATCTGCTGCTGACGATCGGCGTGCGTAACGAGCAGTTCGAGAACCGCAACGGCGACAAGCAGAAGTTCATGGACATCAAGGACCAGGTCGCGCCGCGCTTCGCGGCTTCCTGGGACGTGAACGGCGACTCGTCGTTCAAGGTGTTCGGTACCGCCGGCCGCTACTTCGTGCAGGTGCCGACCAACATCTCGGTGCGCGGCGCATCGCGCTCGCTGTTCACCACGCAGTCCTTCACCTACACCGGCGTCGATCCGGCCACCGGCGCTCCGCAGGGCCTGGTGCCGCTGGCGCCGGCGCCGTTCTCGACCAACAACGAGTACTTCCAGTACAAGCACCCGAGCACCGTTGCCGCGACCAGCCTGAAGCCGACCTACCAGGACGAAATCACGCTCGGTTTCGAGCGCGCGCTGTCGCGTGACATGACCTTCGGCGCCCGCGCCACCTACCGCACGCTGCGTTCGACCATCGACGACATGTGCGACGATCGACCGTTCAAGGCCTGGCTGGCACGCAACCCGACCGTCGACACCAGCAAGTGGACCGGTTTCGGCTGCGCAGCCTTCAATCCGGGCGAGGACAACACCTTCCTGGTCGACTTCGCCAATACCGGCAGCAACCTGACGGAAGTCAAGCTGAGCAAGGCGGACCTGGGCTTCGACGACGCCAAGCGCACCTACAAGGCGATCGACCTGTTCCTCGAGCATCCGTTCCGCAATGGCTGGTACGGCCGCGTGAACTACACCTGGTCGAAGAACGAGGGCAATACCGAAGGCCAGACCCAGTCGGACATCGGCCAGCTGGACGTGTCGCACACCATCAGCTGGGACAAGCCTGAACTGATGCGCGGCAAGTACGGCCCGCTGCCGAACGACCGCCGCCACCAGCTGAAGGCCTTCGGCTTCTACCAGGTCACGCCTGAGTGGATGGTCGGCGGCAACCTGCTGGCGCAGTCGGGCCGTCCGAAGAACTGCCTGGGCGCCGACCCGACCGTGCCGGCCGCACACAGCTACGGCTCGTACTACGCGACGTGCTTCGGCCGCCCGGCGCCGCGCGGCTCCGAAGGCCGTCTGCCGTGGACCACGCGCCTGGACGTGAACCTGGCCTACATGCCGGCCTTCCTGCCGGGCCTGACGGCGAAGGTCGACGTGTTCAACGTCGCCAACCGCCAGACCGTGCAGTCGGTCTCGGAAATGCTCAACAGCGGCTCGACCCAGACGCTGCTGGACAGCTACGGCCGCGTGCTGTCGACCCAGACGCCGCGTTATGCGCGCTTCACGGTCGAGTACAACCACAAGTTCTAAGCTTCAAGCAGCTTGTGTGAGGGAAGCCGCGGACCCAGGTCCGCGGCTTTTTTTCGTTCATGGCGTGATTCGGGGCATGGGGTGGGCGGACTGGCGTCGATGAGCATCGGGAGTGCAAGGGTGGTGCGCGCACACATATCGCATTTGACATAATATAGATTATGCGAAGTACGGCGCGTCGCATGAAACCGGGTCTGAAGGCCTATTAGGCTTAGCGCCCGCCTGAGCGCTCCAAACTAATTCTATGCACGATCTTTCGATTTTGCGGATATTTGCGGGAAAAAGGTTGATTCCGCCTCAAGTACTCACTTTTAGTTTAACTTGGCTCGTCGCCTCCAGTCTTTTATCGCTTCGTGGCGATAGTTTTAGTTTCGAGATTTTTTCTAAAATTGACTTGGTGCACCCTGCGCACGAGTAATCACTTTAATTCTGCCTTATACGCATATGATTAATTGTAAATAGGTGACGGAGTACTTTAGTACAGTTGTCTGGACTAACGACGCAAAGTACGGTGAAAGCAGTCTCTAGACGCTTTTACCTCCTGTTTATACGTCGTGATTAACTTCCTTTCCCGACCATCAGATCGGGCGATAAGGATGTTTTCGAAATCGACTGGGAGGGTCGTCGACTCCTTTCCCAGCAATGCAGAACGTTACGGGGGAGCACCGCGATGGTTGTTGTCTTGCGGAACAGTCATACACCTTCCTTTCATTGGGGTTAAGCAGAGCGGATACATGAATTGCTGATCTTAACCATATGGCAACTCGGACTTGCGATGGAATGACCGTTTCGACAACTGAAAACGGACGTTTTCAGCGGCTCAGTGCCGCGGGCCCTCCTCTGAGAAGAAATAGACCAAGCGCTTAAAACTTCTTGTCTTCGTTCCCTGTATCCGACGCATTCATGTAGCTGGCTTTGCTTTAGACCTGCGCGCGGCGCTGATTTCCCCCTGTCGACTTGGTTTGGAGACACGTTTGGACGTAGACGGGCGACGATTTAGCTGCTCACGAAGCACCTCCGCGCGAGCTCGCTCGACCGCGATTTGCGAGGTCAAATCCGATGTAATGGATTGCAATTGCTCGACCTTGTCTCTAGCAATATTCCTCTCATTGGTAGCTGCTTTCAGGTTATCTTTGAGCGCGGAAAAGTCTCTGTCCCGCTTCGCCCCTTCGATCTGCGATTGCGTCAGCTCGGACTGGAGTCGCTGCAACGATGCCGCAGACAGGCTCCGCTCTGACTCAAGGGCCTTCTCCATTTTGTTCACGGCCGTGCGTTCACGATCAATTTCGACCAGGGCGCGATGTTCCAACGCTGCGTAGCGCTCCTCGGCTTGCGCAATCCGTGCCGTAACTCGCTCAATTTCCGCAGCGTGTTCGGCACGGATTGCCTGAAGCTGCCGCCCGGCTTCCGAAACAGCTTGGCGAGCATCAGCTAGCTTTGCATTCATCTCGGCAGCTGCCGAAGCACTAACAGCCGCTTCTTCACGCAAGATCGCGTTTTCTCGCGAAGCAGCCTCCAGTTTTGCAGAAAGCACCTGCAGTTCTCGATCGGCGTTATCGAGTTGATCCTGGACAGTCTGTTTATCTCGAAGCGCCAAGTCACGTTCGTGTGCCGTAGTCTGCCGAAATTCGTCGAAAGACTGATTCGCCGAGGCCTGAGCCGAGCTCCAGAGCTTCGATACTAGGTCGCCGGCAGCCTGCGCCAGGTCGTTAGGCAGACTGGGTTGCCCCAGCTCTACTTTGCCTGACCGGCGTAGGTCGCCCCAGAAACCGCGCAGCGCTTCAGTTGGAGCCGACATGCTCCCTTTACGGACTAGCTGATACAGCTTATTCGCCGTCGGTGTAATGCCGTATCGGAAAAACATGACGATGCACACCTCCCTATAGAGGTCAGGGGTGCGTGGATACGCAGCCCGCAGGCTTTCCACGTCCTCCTGCAGGGCAGTGTCCAGATCGTTTCGCTCTAGCATAAGGCTCTCCTGATTGCGCAATATTACTACATAATACGTAATAATTTGGGTCCCCTACCCTGAAAATATGACATTATTCTTATAATGTCAGATGTCTAACAGGCCTATACGGCCGTCGTTGTCGCTCCACGTATTGACGAAAAATCTTCCGATTCTTTGACTTTTCAGGTTCTCACGCGCAAGATTTAGGACAAGCAACTCTGTCAGCGTCTTATGCCACGCCGTGCAAGCGTAGTCCGACAGCGCAGTGGAGAAATCGTGAATCTCAACGACATCGTTTCAGCTACCAAAGCCCTTCTGCCCCAACTCCGCGTAGCGCCTACCAGGTTCCGCGCGTATCGCCTGGGGTGCGCTGGAGCCTCGTTTTCGTACTTCGACGGCAGCACATTCACACTCATCGAAGCGCGCGTGAACGATACCAACCGAGCAAGCATCGCAAACGAGCTGAAGATTTGCGGGAAACGACATATCAACGTCCTGCACATCACCAGTTGGGATCGCGATCATTGCAATCTGTCCGAACTTCGCGAAATCCTCGATGTGTGGCGCCCGACGCGCGTGGAATATCCCGGATACGAACCGGCTACCAACTGCGGGACCGCCTGTCGTGACCTGATCCGAGAGTATGTTCGCCGCGCGACGGTCCGGATCAGTGCCATCGCGTACACGCCGTCCCCGGCCCGGCTGCTGGAGCGCTTACAACATTGGAACGAGACCTTGCAGTCCGATGTCGACGAGATTACGCGCGATGCGGTATACAAACTGGAGGAGTCCAAGCGCACCGGCGCCCCCATTCCAGTCGAAGAACCGCACCCTGACGCAGAAATGTTCCCGGTGAATACGCGGATTGAAATCGAGCCTGGAGAAGAAGCTGGCCTTCTGCGCGTCGAAGCAACGGTGGGGCGTAGCCTTTGGTTATGGAGTCTCAGGCACTTGCTTACCAGGACGCTAAACGTCCTGCACCAGCATCGCTGGACAATTCTTCGTAGCCCGCCAGGCGTCGAATGGCTAACGAGCGATAACCCTGTCGTGCGACTCAACTATCACGATGCACAGCGCTACGACTTTAAGGGCGGCTGGAACAGTAGGGGCACAGTAATCTTCATGCCCTTAAGCCCAACCCATCTCATGTTCACGCAAATTGGCCCTGAGCCACGCTTGCAAAGGGGGACTGTTGTGTCGTCGGACTTCGCGATGCAAATACAAAAAATCACGGTGGAGCACGCCCATCGCTATGTCTTCGGACGATCCTCTGATGCACGCGCCGCACTGTGGCGGCCTCGCAAAGTCGACGCGCGAGCATTCCAAGCAGAGGCAGAGCAATGGAAATCATGGAACGCTGACCAGTCCAGAGCGGAACGCGAAATTTTCAGGGGGTGGGGAACCTAGCGGCCGGCACTTTTCGCAAGCACCTAAGGATAGCTTGCCGCCCTACTCGGCCATACTAAAGTGCTTGAAGGATGAGATAAGCTTGGCGCCGCAACTGAGGCTGTCGCCGTGGAAGGCGATTTGCTTCCCGTTGATGAGGTGATGAGGCGAGCCAGTCGTAATCGTGCAATCGCTGTGACCTGGCAACGGGCAGCTGCAGGGGTCTCCAACGCACGCCACCGGTACGCCGTGAACCTTGAGGTTGGAGGCCCCGGCACTGACCACTTTCCCGCCGTGAGAGGTGCCGTCCCCTAGCCGGATGACGTTTCGCATTGGTTTGCTCCTATCTATGCCAGTTTCGGGATCACTGTGCGTCGCCTTCCTGTAAAACCTCACCAACCTTCGGCGCCTTGTAGTTCTCCGGATCGATCGCTGGCTTGACCTCGTGCTTGAACACGTTCCAGTGTTCCTGCGCCTTGCGCCGCTCCTCGGTCGGCGGGCTGATGAAGACAATGCTGGCCCCGGTCGGGTCACGCAAGTTGATGGCGGCCGACGGTCCGCCTTCGATGTAACTGCCCATTACGCCGATCGCCATCTGCATGAAGAAGCTCGCCGCCCTGGTGTTCCCTAGCCTCCTGTCCGTGTTGATGAACTGGGCGGTCTTGCCGGTGTCGATTTCCGGTCCTCCCTGCGCCGCGTATCGATGCAGTACGCCTTCCATCGCCACCAGGTGGTCGACGATATTGTCGAAGGCCGCGATGATCCTGGCCGGCCCTTTTCCCCGCTCGGCATCCGACAGGGTTTGCAAGACCTTGTGCCAGCCGGTTTCCAGCAGCTTCTGGCGCGCGTCGCGCCGGCTTACCGGCTTGCCCTGCTCGTCCTCGAACTTGACGAAGACCGGGCGGTGGATGAATCCAAGCGACGGCAAATTGTCGAACGCCTTCATCTGTTCGCGGTTCCACGGAAGCGGAAACCACGGCGTTGGCTTCCAGTCCTTCGGGGGATGGTTGGCCCAGCGCTTGAATGCGTCGACGAGCGGACTGCCGTCCTTTTTGTCGAAGACCGGGCGCGTGGCGAAGGCGGCTGCTGCTTGCAACCATTCCACCACCGAAGGTTGACGATTATTGCTGAATTTCTCGGTATGGGTGGTCCTCTCTGGCTTAGGGACGTCCTGCATAAGTTTGAAGTACATACGTCGCAGGTTCTCTTGCAGGTAGTCGTTGTCCGGGTCGTCCCATACGTAGGGCCGCAGCGGCTCGACCCGCTCGCGCCGGGCCAGCACGAACACGGCGGTCGCGTCCGGCCGCTCTGGAATGTAGTAGCCATCTTTCACGAGCGTAGGCGTGCCGGGGCGGCGATTGCTGTCGCGTGTGGCCATGTCGTCATTGGACAACAGCACTAGGTAGGGCAGATCGGGGTACTTGTCGATGAACGCGAACGCCTGCTCCAGTAGCTGGTCCGGACGTTCGCTGAGCTGCCAGGGTCCGGTCACGAAGAGGTGCCAAGCCATGCCAGTGCCTTCGGCGCCGGCGGCCAGTCCCGCTACCGGCTGGATATCGCAGGGTTGATGGCCGGGGTTTTCGGTCGGAATGCCGGCATACATGCTCGGCACGCCCCAGAACATCGGAGACGGTTCGACACCGTTCTCCAGTGCGTCCAATGCCCGGCTTCCCGAATCGCCAATCTTGTCATTTCCTGCCCACTCATACTTCTTTGGGTCTGTCTCGCGTATGCTGCTGTGCGGACTCCCTCGTTGAAGCGCATCCCACAACTTGCCCTGCCGGTACTTCTCGTAAGTGACGCCCAAGCCCAGCACCTCGAGCACGTATTCGCGGCGAGTCTTCTCGATGCGCGCGGCAGCTTCCTGGTCCTTGAGCTGCTGCGTCTTATGCCGCCATTCCTGCTCGCGGGCATTCGCGGCGAACGAATCCTTGACCCATTTGCCTCCGAACAGGACCACGATCAGCAGCAAAGGCACGCCGAACCAGCGTATTCTGTCCATCGTCGTCTCCACCTCAACATTAGCAAGCTCCGGATGCAGCACGAAGTATTCAAACGCGACCCACAGCACGAACAGGAGTGGAAACGCCACCACTGCGCCCAAGACGTATTTCCAGGCTGTCGGTCGCCGAAATTCCCCTGGGTCTGCGAGCGCGTCGCTGTTCATGATTTTTCCTTCGGCGGAGTCGCCTGGCTCACGCGCTTGCCCGTGGTCGTTTCCGAGACTACGATCTCCCACAACCTGCCCGTCAGGACCGGCAGACATTTCGGAAGCGTGCCGTCGCTGTAGTAGTCGACGTTGCCCTCGATGATCTGCCGGCGCCAGTCGGGTTCGCATTCGAAGTAGTCGCTGAAGAGCTCCAGAAACTTCGGCCACATGAGAATGCCCTTGCGGAATAGGCCCCACGGCGCCGGCTTTTTCAACCGCCAGTCAGCCACGGCACACAGGTAAGCGTGGAACTTCGGATGAATGGACGCCTTGCCACTGCCGATTGCGACGTCATACGCGGTCACATTGCGGTGGTTCGCCGGGCTGTCGTAAATCGCGCTATGGAATGACTTCTCACCCAGCTCGTGTTGCCAACGCTTGCGCGCGGCATTGGGACTTTCCATCACATATGCCACCACCGTGCCGTCGGTCCTGCGGCTGGCACTGAGAATCGTGTAGCTGTTATCGGGACTAACGTCGTTTGGATGCTTCGCTTCGTTGTAGACTGCTTGCATCCGTTGACACTCCAGCTTCGATAACCTTCCAGGCTTGGTATCAACGCGTGCAGCGGCCACCGCGGGAGACAGCTCTTCCAGTTTGGTATCCATGCCACCGGTCGCGGTAACCGCGATGGCTGCAGTTATCGGATAGACTTCCTCGCTCGGTCCCCTCTTGTTCAATGGGGCCTAGGCCAGACGCGAGCTGGCCGGAATCATGTCCGGTGCGATCTGGTTGCCCCGCAGGTCGGCCTTGTACGGTGGATGCAGCGGCTCGCCGTTGATCCGGCGGATACCCCACCTCTGCGCCTCGGGTTTGTCTGTCTGGTTGATTGGCCACGTGGCCACCGGGAGCTTTTCGCGCAAACTGCGCGCGCTCGCGGCGACGTGTGCATGGCCGTCTTCGTCCTTGATGCATAGCGCAAAATCGTGGGGTGGCTGTCCTATCAGTACCGGAACGGTTTTCCCGGTGCGTGGATCAAGCCGATGCTTCGCAGTAAACACCCTTTGAAAGAAGCCGGTCCCGAGTTCGTCCATAGGCTTGCGGGTGAAGATTGTGTGCCGGGGCTGATAGCCGGCCTTGCTCACCGCGTAGCCGGATTGGACCAGCGGCCTCAACGAGACGGTGTGGAGATAGTCGGGCACCCCCTGCCAGCCGATGCCGCGCATGTTATCCAGGGGGACCGTCATGTCTTCCGGGCAGAAGTAGAGGTACACCTTCCCGCGGTTGTCACGGTCCCCTTCGGGTTGCCAGCAACTGGCAACCATGCCACCGTTGTCACTCTCGTTGATCTTCGAAAAGGCTGGAGCGCCCGCCTTGGACTTTGCCACGCCGGCCACGATGTTCACCAGCGTCTGCAGCCTGGCGTGCATGCTCTGGCGACCATCGAGCAACTCATAGTCGGCCTCAGTCATCGCCGCATCCTTACCGCCACGGAAGAAGGTCAAGCCCTTCATCATGAGGCTCATTTCCTCTTCCAGACTGTAGGGCGGGTGGGTCAGAATCAAGGTGTCGGCCGTACGTTCGCCTCGCTCCATCAGAAGAGCTTGCGCGAGAAGGCTCAGCAGGCAGCCTTGACTGTGTGCGACGATACTGACCGTGTCCTTCGGCTCGAACTTGCGGATCATGCTAATCAGAGCCGCAAGGCGCATTGCTGCCAGTACCATGTACATGCGCCCTGGCCCGGTCCTGATTGGCCTGAGCGCGTCGCCTACCGGGTCGCCAGCCGCGTAGACGCCGCGGTTCCACATGTCCGGCAAGGTCGCGGTCGCGTTGCCGAATGGGCCGCCTCCCTTGGACAGGTCCTTGTCGAGACGGGTATCGTAGCGGTCAGTCTTCTGGCCGTGGACAGTCCTTGTCTCGAGGCGAAGTTCCCTGTAGCCCCAGTAAAACGGGATCACAGGGCTATCGGTGTCCGGTGTCGGTTTGCGCTTGAAGAATACGTCGTCGGGATCTTGTTCCAGTTTTTCCTTCTCCGTCTTGGTCGGGAGCCTGTATTCAGCGGGCTTGAAGTAGCGGAACAGTCGGTCTTGCAATCCGCAGCAGAGGCCCTCCTCCGCCGCGCTGTAGCCCATACCAACATCGTTGACGCCGTGAACGAGGATGATATTGCCGGGCAGTTCACGCGGCACTTCAATCACTTTATCCCTGACGCGGCTGCACTGGAGAACGGCGCTCTCACGTTTGGCGACATACTCGATCTTCGGATAGGGCTTCTCCGCCATGTCTTCTCCTGGAGGCTACTTGTCGCCACCGCCACGCAGCAAGCCGATGTCGGCCATGTGCATGGCTTCGCGCGCAATCAGTTCGGACTTTCCATCGGCGCCGCTACGCGCCTTCATACTCGACCCGTCGCTCAGCGATATATCCATGCTCGCGTCCCGGACGATTCCCCCCATGACCGGCTCGCCGTTTTCCACCCGGGATGAAGGCGGGTAGCGCAGCTCGAACTTCTGGTCCGCTCCTTCGCTGTTGAAGGTCGGACGCAGAGGCGTCATCGTTTCCGGTCCATCGTAGAGGTAGTCCGGCGCATGGAGCTGGATCGGATGCTTGCTGCCGATGACAAACACACCATCACCCATCCGGATGAAGGAGCCGTCGCCCACCACCAGGTGCAGTGCCTTCGCCGAGACGGTAACCACGCCGTCGCTGGCGGTCAGCTGCATGTTTTTTCCCGAGTCGATACTGGTGTCATCGTGCTGACTCTGGAGGACGAGCTTGCCGTTATGGGCGATTGCGTTCAGCCCGCCGTGCTGTGCGAAGAGCGATATGCCCTTGCCCGCATTGACGGCGAAGCGCTGGCCAGCTGCAAGCTGCAGGTGCTGCTGCGCGACCGTGTCGATGTTCCTAGCCGAGTAGCTGACGATGGCTTTGGAACTGGCAAAGCCGATGCCGGCCGGCGACGTCACGCCGATCACCGGCTCCCGTGGCGCAGTCGCGTTCGGCGCGGTGTTGCTGCCATCTTCCCAGTTCTTGAATCGTGCCAGCAGTTCGTCCTGTTCCTTGGCGTCAGCCCGCACGCCATTGTGTTCGGCCGCATAGTTCCCGAGAGACGCGAAGAGCTCGCCACACTCGCGCATCATGCCGAGGAACTCGCCCCGTTCCAATTGGCCGCCCTTGGAGGTGGCGGCACCCAAGAGCTTCCACGCGCTCAGGGAGATCCCACGCGCAGCGTGCAAGGCGATCGCTTCACTGGTGCGCAGCTCGGCACCCTCGCCTCTCGGTGCGGCCTGGCCGTCCTGCCGCAACTCGGTGAGGAAGCCGAGATTCAGCTCGGTCGTCGCATGGTCGCTCGCGAGTTGGGCGCTGATCTCTCGTGGCGTGTCGTCGAACCGTAACTGGTTCCCGCGGTGGCCGTGCACTTCGCGGCTGCGCAGGCCCGATTGATACCTCGTGGCAGGCAGTGCCGCTTCGTGTCGAAACGCCGGGGGAGGCGCAACGGCGTTGTAGAGCTGGCCAACGATGATGGGTTTGTCCGGGTCGCCCCCTGCCCAGTCGACCAGCACCTCGGTACCGACCGGCGGCAGCAATCGGGCGCCGCATTGCGTGCCGCTACCGGGACCGTTGCCGGCCCAGTTCGAGGCCACACGGACCCACGCCGAGTCTCGATCGGAGCCGGAAGCGCCGGCGCCATTCGCATGGACATGATCCTGCGCCCGTGCTGCTGGAAAGCGCACCTTCACCCGACCAATATCGTCGCACCACACGTCCTCGCCGGGTGGGCCAACCACGATCGCGGTTTGAATTTGGGGGCGCCTCAGGACGCGACGCGGCGGAACGATGCGCACACCGCGCCGGACGCAGGAAAAGCGCGTCTTGTAGCCGGCTTGCTCCAGGCTGCCGCCTGCTTGAATGCCGTCGTCGTCCTGCTTCCAGCCATTCCGGTTGAACAGGCGCTCGACTCGGGCGCTGATGTCGACCGGCAGGTTGTTGTGAGCCACTATTCGCTGCTCGGTGATGACGAATTCCCGTTCCTCCTGCGGGTGCAGGTCAATCTCCGGATGCCCCACGAGACTGAACCACTCACCGACAGCCAGGTCACGCACACCCCCTTCGCCGTGAAAGGACTTCGAGACGTACTCGAAGCGCGCCATCTGCACGTCGCCTAGCGCCGTCAGATCCAGCGCGGTGTCGCCCAGGTGTGGCGCCGCGACGTAGTACTCTTCCAGCCCTGCCGCCAACCGGTTGCCAAGCTCGCCCTGATTCGCCTGGGACTGGGATTGCGCGGTCGTGATTGGCGTTGCGGCGGGATTCTTGTAATCCGGGCTGTACACAGAGAATCTGCCGGGCTGCAGGTTGCGCTCGGCACTCCAGTCCGTGATGGCGTCACGCTCTTCGGTCGCGGCATCCCGGTGGAGGCGCACGCTCCCCGCTTCGTTCTGGTGAAGGCAAGCCGGGTCGTCGAAGAGAACCAGAGTGTGTCCGATTGCATTTCTTGACTGACTGCCGCCGCCCTCCCGATCGGGAAGCCCCGGACGGAAGAACCAGGCGATCCCGCGCCGCTGCATCAGGCGGCGAAGGAAAACTGCATCCGATTCGTTGTGCTGCATGGTGAATTCACGCTGCGGCAGCCTTCCGTTCAATAGGCGCGCATGGATTTCAAGGTCGAACGTGGCCGCAAGAAGCGGATTGTTGGAACGCCACTCCGCGATGAGGGTCTCGACGATGTCCAGTTCGCTCATGTTTCGGAATATTCGCGTATTCACGCGGTTTTCCATCACCGACAACGCGTCGCGCATGACCAGCTGATAGGTTGCCAGTCCACCGTCGCTCTGGCCAGACAAGGCGCCGGTAACGATGCCGCACAGCCGGCGCAATTGCCCTCTGTCCGTGACGATCTGCAGCTCCGCAGGCATCCCGATGAAATTCTTGAGGGCGAAGGTTGCGCTCTCGGCGACGCACAGAATCCGAAACTCGAAACCGCCACATATTGCTTCGTGACCGGTGATCTTCTGGGCTAGCAACTGTCCATCGGGCTTGTCCCCAGCATGGTCCAGCATCAGCCGGATTGGCCTGTTCTGTGTCGAAAGGAGATGCTGGGCCAGGTCGGCAATTCGCGCGGTGTCAAACTCTGCCATATGTTGTTTCCCTTTACGGGCTTCCCGCCCATTTACTGACGGGAAAGGGATTATGTTTATTCTTCTACTAAGGAAATACTGCCAACTTCGCTCTACGATTCGTAAACACGAAAGCAGGATTATTAGTGTGCCAATGTCCCTGTATGCTGTGGCGCCGCAAGTTGCACGAGACCCGCGGTCCCGCGTACTCCAAGGTATCGAGTGTCAGACCAGGCGGTCTCGACAGTCAGTACCGTCGAGCCATCGGAAGTCCAACCGGAGGACATTCAGAATCGACTTAACTAGCAGTAGTATCCGCTAAGCAACCTTACATACATTGCTCAAGAGCAGTTTGGGAGAGGAGTTAGGACAGACGGTGCTACTTACGAACAACACTGGATAGCGGAGGATGGCGAATCATTCGCAAGATGAAGCGATATACGGTTTTTAGCGCCGAACTTTCGGCCACAAACTAACCAATACTCACAACTCGCGACGTGCTGCAGAAGCAGTGGCCCTTTGCTCAGCTACCGTAAGAAATTAGTCTTTGCTACACTAGCAGTCAGCAATAGCGGGCTATTGGTCGAGCTGGTCGCTTTTTCATCTTGTAAGGAGGTTCTGGTTTGCGAGTACCCGACATCGAACTGACCGAGCGAGAAACCGATCTCCTGGACCAAATCAGGTTTCGCAATCCGTCGCATGATGAGCTCCGCGCATCCCTCATGCCAATGGCTGCCCTGACCGAGTCCTTATTGGAACGCGGAGCGATCCCAGAAGTGCGGCTTTTATACTTCACAGATCCCGCGCGCAATCCAGGAGGGCGCGGGAAATCCCGTCAGCAGGTTTTCGAGAATAACGGCACTTCAGGTACTGAAATCTATGCTCATGGGAATTTCTTGAAGTTTCTCGAATACTTCATTTATGGCCCTGCTCTTCCGCCGAATATCGTTGCGAAATTCAAGGAGGCCATGGCGTTCTCCGGGTATTTGACCTATGGGGACATCAACGACCTGGCTCCTGCTGCACGTGCCACTGTGCGATCAGCGCGGCTTAATCCTCACGAGGCCGCGGAAGAATTCCACAAATTAGCGCTTGAGTGCGGCGCAATGCCGTCTGGGGCCGAGAGTATCCGGAAGTCGGTCCTCGCCGTGCGCTAAGCGCCTAGCCTCCAGCGACCCGCCCCTACGACCGGACGAGTGGTCCTCGCGCGCCTGAGCACATTGTGACGCCGCCGTACTCGGACGATGAGCGAAATGGCGCCCTACCTGCTCTTGCCAGCCCTGCCAGGCTTTCTTCTGCCACGCGTATTGGCTTCTTTCGTCCGGCCTTTGCGACCGCGACGTCGCTGGACCTCGCCGTAAGCGATGAACCCGGCCGCGATGATGCCAAAGATGACCCCGACCAGTACCGTCAGATCCCGCATCTCGTCCGTAACAACCAGGTTCATGTGGTACTTCCCCTCAAGCGCAGTGCATTACCGATCACCGAGACCGAACTCAGGCTCATGGCCAGCGCGGCGATCATCGGCGATAGTAGCTGCCCGGTAAAGGGATAAAGCAGACCTGCGGCCAGCGGAATTCCCATGGCGTTGTAAACGAAGGCAAAGCCGAGATTCTGCCTCATGTTGCGCACAGTCTCCAGCGAAAGAAGTCGCGATCGCGCAATTGCACGCAAGTCGCCCTTGATGAGTGTGACGTGCGCCGAATTGATCGCGACGTCAGTACCGGTACCCATTGCAATCCCAACATCCGCTTTCGCCAGCGCCGGAGCATCGTTAATGCCATCGCCGGCCATCGCCACTACCTTGCCCTGTTGCTGCAGCCGTTCGACCAAGGCCAGTTTATCCTGCGGCTTGACCTCTCCATAGACGTCGGAAATCCCGAGCTTCGACGCGACCGCCTTCGCCGTGGTCACGCCATCTCCAGTCGCCATCACCACCGTCATGCCGGCATCGCGCAGCGTCGCCAGTGCTTCCGGCGTCGTCGCCTTGACTGGATCGGATACTGCGATCAGGCCGACAAGCTTTCCCTCAAGTGCCAGGTACATGACGCTTGCACCGACTTGGCGAAGCTCTTCCGCGGCCTTCTGTAGTGGCGTCCAGTCGACCTTTTCGGTGTCCATGAGCGCCGTATTGCCCAATGCTACCCGCTCGCCCTGCACTGTGCCGCGTACACCGATCCCACTGGACGATTCGAAGGTTTCAGGCTTGTGCAGCGGCAGATTCCGCCTGCGCGCTTCCGCGACGATGGCGTGTGCCAGCGGATGCTCGCTCCCCTGGTCGATACTTGCCGCGATCCGTAGAACATCCTCTTCCTCGAACCCGGGCGCAGCGATCGCCCGGTCGAACGCAGGTTTCCCTTCCGTGAGCGTGCCGGTCTTGTCGACGATGATCGTATCGACCTTGCGCATCGCTTCGATCGCTGCGGCATCGCGGAACAGCACGCCCTGGGTGGCGGCGCGGCCTGTCGCGGCAATGATCGACATCGGCGTCGCCAGGCCCAATGCGCACGGGCAGGCGATGATCAGGACCGCAACGGCGTTCACGAAACCGTAGACCCAGCTGGGCTCTGGCCCGAACAGTCCCCAACCGATCAAGGTAAGCAGCGCGACAGCCACGACGACGGTGACGAAATAGCCGGCGACCACGTCGGCCAAGCGCTGCATGGGCGCCCGCGAACGTTGGGCCTGCGCGACCATCTGCACGATCTGGGACAGCATGGTCTGCGACCCCACCCGTTCGGAGCGAATGACGAGACTGCCGCTCGTATTGATGGTTGCGCCGATGACCTTGTCGCCGGGGCGCTTCGTCACCGGAAGCGGCTCGCCAGTGAGCATGGCTTCATCCACTGCGCTTTCGCCCTCCAGGACCACCCCGTCAACGGGCACCTTCTCGCCAGGCCTCACCCGCAACGAATCGCCGATATGGACGTGCGAAAGCTCGATGTCTTCTTCGGTGCCGTCGGCGCGAATCCGTCTGGCCGTTTTGGGTGCAAGGCCGAGCAAGGATTTGATCGCCGCCGACGTCTGCGAGCGTGCGCGTAGCTCGAGGATCTGACCGAGCAGGGTCAGCGAAACGATGACGGCGGCGGCCTCGTAATAGACGCCGATACGGCCGTGCATCGCGAAGTTCGACGGAAACAGGCCCGGGAACACGGTCGCCACCAGGCTGTAGCCATACGCCGCGGCGACCCCGATACTGATCAAGGTCCACATATTGGGGCTGCGATTCTTGAACGACTGCGCACCACGGACAAAGAAGGGCCACCCAGCCCACAGGACGACAGGCGTGCTGAGGACGAGTTCGATCCAGCTCTGGTAAGCAAGACCACCGCTAAAGATCCGGTGTCCTGCCATCGCCAGGATGGTGACGACGACCGTCAGCGGCAGCGTCCACCGGAAACGACGGCGGAAGTCGTCCAATTCCGGATTCTCTTCATCCTCCAGCGACGGCAGCATCGGCTCCAGGGACATTCCGCATATCGGACAATTGCCCGGGGTGGCTTGCTGGATTTCCGGATGCATCGGGCAGGTGTAGATCGTCCCTGGCGGCGCCTCGGGCATAGCCGCCGGGGCGCTTTTCTCCGTATAGCTGGTGGGACTGGCGCGAAACTTGTCCATGCACTTCACGCTGCAGAAGTGATAGAGGACTCCGTCGTGCTCGACGCGCCGATCCGGCCGGTCAGCAACGCTCATGCCGCATACGGGATCGGTATAGGGCTTATCGGACGCAGCAGTCGGATGATGCTGGGATGCGCCGGCAATACCTCTGTCGCGGGCGGCGTCGACGGCGTGATGCCCGTGCGCGTGGTGGCATTCGTGGCCCTTCTGCTGGTGACCGGCGTGATCATGCACTTCATGTTTCATGGCAGCTCCAGTAAAAAACGATTGTCCTCGCGCAGCCCCGCTTGTCGCAAGCGGTGCGCGACCTGTGATGTCTATCCGTTTTCCTTGGCGTGATTCAGGGAATACCGCGGGATCTCGACCGTAAGATCTATCTCCGCGACGATGGCCTGGCACGACAACCGGGATAAGTGCTCCACGCCCCAAGCCCGGTCAAGCATGTCTTCCTCATCCTCGCTCGCTTGGGCGAGGGACGAGAATCCCTCCCTTACGATGACGTGACACGTCGTGCAGGCACCAACCTTGCCGCATGCGTGCTCGATGTCGACGTCATTTTCCAGCAGCGCGTCGCAAATGCTGGTGCCGGGAGCGGCCTCGATCGACGCGCCGCCGGGCGCGCATTCCGGATGCGATAGTACGGTAATTCTAGGCATGCGCCAACTCCTTTCCGGCACCTGGACTGCGGTACCGGCAGAACAGACAGCGTGGCGTCTCGTCCGAATCGGAGAGCGCACTCTCTGCCTGCTTCGCACGCGCGAAGTCGTGCAAGGCTGTACTGGGCATTGCGGCCATGCGCTCGTCTGAACTGTGGGCCTCGCGGCGGGTGGACTCATACATAAATTGCCTCCGAAAAGTGGACTAGTCCACTGTAAACCTTCCAATGATGGAAAGGTCAAGCGGAATTTCCGCTGAACGAAGGCGCAGGTAGCGGCATGCCTGCCAGGTTGAAGCGGCTTCGCAGCCGCTTCAACCCATCTCCGGTCAGAACTCGTTGTCCTTCCGCTTGTCACCTGTCATCGGTACAAAGCCGCAGTCCGAGTAGCGCTTACACAGCATCTCCCGCATGTCGTTGATGCCGTTTTTCTGGACGACCACGATGTTTTCGCAGTAGCGCCGCAACCCGTCATGGTTCAGGTCGCTCTTGACCGTGCAGTGCAGGCTCGGCGCAAGCGCACCCAGGTGATGGTTGCTGAAGGACCTCAGGAAGACCTGGTTGAACTGCGTCCCGGCCGGCGTCGCCTCGAGCATGGCAATCATGCGTCGGCCGTCCGCCGTGAGCTGTGGCTGATAATGGATGCCGTACCACTCCCTCAGGAATCGCTGGGCACGGCCGATCTCCTCGCGCTGCTCACGGTTTCCCATACGCGCCATGGACTTGATCTCGTCGTCGCTCGCCTTTGCCGGGGTCGCGTTGAAGCCTGGCGTCGGTGACGTCCCCTCCTGGGGGGCTACGACCTGCGCGTCACGGGTCAGGTCCGTACCGGCAGCCAGTTCGGTCATCCGCAGGGCGGAATAGTGGTGATTGATAATGAAGACGAGGTAATTCTTTTCAAACTGTGCGGTCGCTCCCCTGCCCGGTCCGTCGGCGTGGGCCACGCCGATGGCAGGCACGAGCAAGCTCAGGCCCAGTCCGAGATTGCGCACCAGCGCGCGGAGGTTGCGGACAACGGAAGAACGGTCGGAATGATTGGTTGCGGTGTTCATGTTGGCTCCTTTAGACACAATAGAACGATTCATTTAGCCGAGGCGAAGGCAAGCCCTCGCCGGCGCCGTACTGCGCAGGCGGCGATGCCTGCCCCCACTAGGAACATCGCGTATGCCGATGGTTCCGGCACAGCAAGGACAACATTGTTTGCGGTCGCCCAGTAGACATTTCCTTGCTCGCCAATGGTGCGCAGCGCTACCTCGGTCAAGGGGCGGGTCGACAGGAATCCGAGGAACGAGGTGGGTGCCGATCCATCCAGGGTGTAGCTTGCGATACTTGATCCGTCCATCGCCGTGAGCTCGATCGTTCGTCCGGGTACATAGCCGCCATAGGCATCGGTCGCGAAGAAGCTCCCGCCAAAGCCGAACACCCCGGGTGAAAACGCGTTGAAGCGCACGGCATCGGCGGCAAGCGTCGGCGCCAGATAGACGTCGCCTTCATTCATCGCTGGAAAGAAACCACCTTCTCCCGGTCCCGCACTGACCCGATACCCGTATGCACCCGCGGTACGTGAGAGCTCGGCATCCAGTTCAGAGGCTGGAAGGTCGTCGAAACGGTCGGTTCCGGACGCCGACACTGCCGACAGGAACATTGCCTCGTCGGTAAAAATAGTGATGTCGGCACGTACCGGCACCACGACAGACAATAGGAGAGCCGCCAGCAGAGCTGGCTTGGGCAATGCATTATTGCTTTTCATGTTCTACCTCATTGCTCAGTTGTTCATGCGAACGCCACCGTGCCCGCGCAGAGAAACGCGGACCTGCAGCTTCGAAGGAGAGATCAAATACCTTGCGGCCTCGTATCGCTTGCGAACGGCAACGCGGGGACGGCACGATGCAATGCGTCAAGGGCGCGGAGGCGGATCGAGGACGGGGGGGGTGAAACTGGAAAAGGCGGCCTGGAAGGAATGCGACCGCTCGGAAGAAGTGGAAGGTGCGCCCAGCGGTGTGGATGAGGGGATAGGCGCGTAGGGAAGGTTAAAGTGCGAGCAACAGAGCGACTTCGATTTGTAACAGCTTCCATCGCTGCTTTCTGGCACGCCGGAGCGCATTTGCGGGCAATCATCCTTATGGGCCCGGGCATCTGTCTTCACGACCTGCAGTTCAGCCTTCAAGTTGTGGCATGTGACAGCCGCGGTCGCGTACCCATGGTACCCGACCAACAGACACAGCAAACACCAGGCTATCTTTCGGAAGGCGGCAGTCATGCCAAAAACTGTAGCATTTGCTTTGATGTACCGCTGTCCGATACGGAGTGACAAGCTTTCTTTGCGGAGAAGACCTGACGAGGCGATCGCGGCACCGGCGTCTAACCCTTACACCGGTGCCGTGGCCCGGCCCCTACTTGCCCGATGCCTGGTGTTTCGACAGCCATTGGTCGAGTTTTTTGATTTCCTTAGTCTGGTCGGAAATCACCTTCTTGGCCATTGCCTGCATCTGCGGATCCTTGCCATTCTTGAGCTGGGCCTTTGCCATGTCGATGCCGGCCTGGTGGTGCGAACGCATCATCATGGCGAAGTCGTGATCGTGATCACCGGTCATCTGCATGCTCGACATCTTCTGGTGCATGGCCTCCATCGACTGCATCATCTCGTGACCAGGCATGCCCTGGTGCTGCCCCGCCTGGCCAGACGCGGCGCCATGCTGTGCGTGCTGCCCCGACTGCGCAAACGCGTTCACTGACACACCAGAAACTAGTGCAAGCGCACCGGCCATGAGAGCAATACGGGCCCGGATTTTCTTCATGTTCGTCTCCTCGAACGAAATTGATCACCGTACGACGCCGAAAAAACGCAGCACGTCCATTCGCGATTCTGGATGAAGTCCGATGAGGCATGCTGTGCGCTAACACACCCTGTCAGTACATCTCGTCGACTAGCCGTGCCTGCCGCCCTGACTTTGGTTAGCCTTAAGGGCTGCTCCAGCCAAAAATGTCGTGCTATACTCACGGCAACTATGAACCGCGCAATTAGGACATTTCTGGTTTGGCTCCTGCTGGCCGTGCTTCCTCTGCACGCGCTTGCGGCCAATCGTATGTCCTGCGGCCCGGTTCACCAGCAGTCCAGCCAGACTTCGATTAATCTGGACATGCAGTCCCACGAGCACATGGCCGATGCGCACGCTCATGACGGTGGCGAGCATGCAAGCCAATCGGACGACTCCCTGGTCGGCGCCGATTTGACAGACTCCAAGCCAAGCAAGAAACCGCACTCCACCTGCAGTGCATGCTCCGCGTTCTGCCTGGGCGCCGTTGCGCCACCCTCCACTCACTTCGCTGTCCCGGCTTTCGACGGCTCCGACGCAGTCGTCGTTGCGCCTGCGGCATTTGCCGTTGGCTTCATCCAGGACGGCCCCCGACGCCCTCCGCGGCACCAATCCGCTTAATCGTAACAAGAGGTGACCCGCTGCCCTTTGGCGGCGCCGTCATCGCTCTTGAGCAATCGTGCGTGCCCGTGCACGCCCTGTTACCGATTTTGAGGATTGTCCATGACCTCCAAGCTTTTGGCCGCCGCTATTGGCGTCCTGCTGGTCCTGCCGATGTACGCGCACGCCCAGCAATCCCGTCCGCTGCCAGACCCTGCAGACCCCGCCGTGGCGGTGCCACCGACCGTGTACGAATCGGTCATTCCCAGTCGTTCGCCTGCACCGCAGGACGGCCAGACGACGCCCGATAAATCCTGGCGCGCCGCAAACGATGCTGTTGCGGGAGTGCCGAGCCACGCGGGGCATGGTGCTCACGGCGGTGAGCAGAACCACCACGGCCACAACGCGGCGCCGGCTCCGTCCGCGCCCGCCACGCCAGCGAAGCCGGCCAATCCGGCGCCTGTGGATCACAGCAAACATCATTAAGCCGAACAGATAATGACAACAAAGCTTTCTATTCCTGCACTGCGCGCCGTTGCGGCGGGCGCCATGCTCCTTGCGTTGACCGGTTGCGCAACGTTTTCCAAGGACGGCGGCCTGGACGCTGTTTCGGCCTTGACCGCCGAGCGCACCGGCCAGGACATTCGCCTGCCAAAGGCAAATGCCGATGGCGCGGCCATCCAGGACGAGCTGAATCAGCTGCTGAAACAGCCGCTCACCGCCGACAGGGCGGTCCGTGCCGCCCTGCTCAACAACCGTGGCCTCCGTGCCTCGCTCGCCGAACTGGGTGTCGCCGAGGCCGACCTGGTGCAAGCCGGCCGCATGGCCAACCCCGGTTTCAGCTTTGGCCGCATGTCCGGTGGCGGCGAGACCGAGATCGAGCGCAGCGTCATGTTCGACCTCGTCGGGCTCGTCACCATCCCGATCCGCCGCGATATCGAGTCGCGTCGCTTCGAGGGCGCCAAGCTGGCCGCGGCAACCGAAGCGGTCCGGTTGGCGGCAGACACCCGCAAGGCCTACTTCAATGCCGTCGCGGCAGTGCAGTCGGCGCGCTACGCGGAACAAGTCCGCGAGGCAGCCGGCGCGAGCGCCGAGCTTGCGCAACGCATGGCCAAGGTCGGACACCTGAGTGCCCTCGACCAGGCTCGCGAGCAGGCATTCGCAAGCGAAGCCTCGACCCAGCTGGCGCGCGCACGCCACAACGCGACGGCGGCGCGCGAGCAGCTGGCGCGGCTGATGGGGGTGTGGGGCGAGAACACGGCCTTCCGGCTTCCGGACAGGCTGCCGGACCTGCCGGAGGCCCCGCGTGAGGCGGGCAGTATCGAGTCGCTCGCCATGCAGCAGCGCCTCGATGTGCGCCTGGCAAAGCTCGGCACCGAGTCGACCGCGCGCGCCCTGGGTCTGACGAAGGCAACCGGCGTCATCAACGTGCTCGAGGCTGGCTACGTCAACTCGAGCAAGTCCGGTTCGCCGCGGGAGAACGGTTACGAGATTGAGCTAGCCCTGCCGATCTTCGATTGGGGAGGCGCACGTGTCGCGAAAGCCGAAGCGCTGTACATGCAATCGGTCCACCGCACGGCCGACACCGCCATTAGCGCTCGCTCCCAGGTCCGTGAAGCCTACTCCGCTTACCGCACCACCTATGACGTCGCCAGGCAGCATCGGGACGAGCTGGTCCCGCTGCGGAAGAAAATCTCCGAGGAGTCCCTGCTTCGATACAACGGCATGCTCATGAGCGTGTTCGAACTGCTGGCCGACGCGCGTGCGCAGATTGCGGGCGTAAATGCGGCCATCGATGCCCAACGTGACTTCTGGATCGCCGAAACGGATCTGCAGGCCGCCATCACCGGCACTGGCGGTTCGTCGATCTCCATGGCTTCCACCGCCGCGGCAACCGAAGCCGCCGCGGGACATTAAACAAGGATTGAATCAGCAATGAGTTCTCGTCGAGATTTCTTCACTGGCGCAGCCGCCCTCGTGGGCGCAGGACTGGTCAGCCGCGCTGGTGCGGCCACCCTCCCGGAAGCGCCGATCATGAGCAGCGCCGCAACGCAGCCGCCACCTCCGCCGCCCAACGGCCGCCCCTACAACCCGGTCGTTACACTGAACGGCTGGTCTCTCCCCTGGCGCATGAACAACGGCGTCAAGGAGTTCCACCTGATCGCCGAACCCGTGGTGCGCGAGATCGCGCCCGGCATGAAGGCGAACCTGTGGGGCTACAACGGCCAAAGCCCGGGCCCGACCATCGAAGTGGTCGAAGGCGACCGCGTGCGCATTTTCGTGACCAACAAGCTGCCAGAGCACACCAGCATCCACTGGCATGGCCAGCGCCTGCCCAACGGCATGGACGGCGTCACCGGCCTGAACCAGCCCGGGATCCAGCCGGGCAAGACCTTCGTGTACGAGTTCGTCGCTCGCCGCCCCGGTACCTTCATGTACCACCCGCATGCCGACGAGATGGTGCAGATGGCGATGGGCATGATGGGCTTCTGGGTCACGCACCCAAAGAACCCGGCCCATCACAAGGTCGATCGCGATTTCGTCTTCCTGCTGAACGCCTATGACATCGAGCCGGGCAGCTATACGCCCCGCGTCAACGAGATGCTCGACTTTAACATCTGGACCTTCAACAGCCGCGCCTTCCCGGGCATCGACACCATGAACGTGCGCCAGGGCGACCGCGTGCGCATCCGCGCCGGCAACCTGACGATGACGAATCACCCAATCCACCTGCATGGCCACGAATTCGAGGTCACCGGCACCGATGGCGGCTGGACCCGTCCGGAGTCGCGCTGGCCGGAGGTGACGACCGATATCGCCGTAGGCCAGATGCGCGCCATCGAGTTCATCGCGGACGAGCCGGGGGACTGGGCCTTCCACTGCCACAAGTCGCACCACACCATGAACGCGATGGGACATGACGTGCCGAACCTGATCGGCGTCGACCATCGGGGCGTGGCCGAGAAAATCACGAAGCTCGTTCCCGACTACATGGTCATGGGTGAGAAAGGCGGCTCGATGGGCGACATGGAGATGCCGCTGCCGGAAAACACGCTGCCGATGATGACCGGCCAGGGACCGTTCGGTGGCGTCGAGATGGGCGGTATGTTCACGGTGCTCAAGGTCCGCAAGGATCAGAAGCCGGGCGACTACAAGGATCCGGGCTGGTACAAGCACCCCGCCGGCACGGTGGCGTACGAATGGAAAGGCGAGCCGCCAGCGGCGGTACGCAACCAGAGTGGGGGCGGCCAGTCCATGCCCGCCACGAAGCCTGCAGACATCGAGGTAACTGTTCGTAAGCCGACTGGCCACCAGGGCCATCACTAACTAGAGTATGACCCAACCAGAGTACCAAAGGAGTCTCTCATGAAACGATTATTACGTCAGACCGCACTCGCCGCTGCGTTGTGCACACCTTTGTTTGCGATGGCGGCCGCCCCGGTCGTCGAGGTATTCAAGAGCGAATCCTGCGGCTGCTGCGCGGCCTGGGTGGATCATCTGAAGGCCAACGGCTTCGCTACCAAGGTGTCGAACGTCGCCAACCCGTCGGACTACCGCGAACGGGGTGGTATCCCCAACGAGCTGGGCTCGTGCCATACCGCGATGGTGCGAGGCTATGCGATCGAAGGGCACGTGCCGGCGGACGACATCAAGCGGTTGCTGGCCGAAAGGCCAAAGGCAAAGGGACTGGCAGTACCCGCGATGCCGCTCGGCTCCCCCGGCATGGAAGGTCCGCGCAAGGACCCGTTCGACGTCCTGCTGGTGCAGGCCAATGGCAAGACCAAAGTTTTCAAACACTACAACTGAACCAACCCAACGAAAGGAACGACGATGAACGCATTCTCGAAACTGACCCTGGCTATCGTCATGAGCGCCGCAAGCTCTGTCGCATTCGCGCAGGACTCCCACGCAGGCCATGGCGCGGCGCATGCGGGCCACGAAGCGCCGGCATCGGCGGAGCTGACGGATGGCGAAGTGAAGAAGATCGACAAAGAGGCCGGCAAGATCACCTTGCGCCACGGCGAAATCAAGAACCTCAACATGGGCGCGATGACCATGGTCCTGCGCGTGAAGGACGCGAGTATGCTCGACCAGGTCAAGGTGGGCGACAACGTCAAGTTCGCAGCCGACCGGGTGAACGGCGCCGTGACCATCGTACAGATGCAGAAAGCGCAGTAAGCACAACCTGTCCCATCACCTAGCCCTGCGCACAGTGCGCAGGATATTAAGGAGAAAGAAATGAACATCAAGAACCTCGTCCTTGCCGCAGCCGCAGCCGTGGCGACGATCGCAGCTCCAGCTGCCCTCGCCCACGCAAAACTGTTGGCCTCATCCCCCCAGGCCAACAGCGTCGTGAGCACCGCACCGGCCGAGGTGCGCCTGCAGTTCGATGAGCCCCTGGAACTGCCCTTCAGCAAGGTCAAACTGGTCGACGAGAAAGGGGCGGTCGTGGAGCCGTCGAAGATCGCTGCCGACCCTGCCGACGCGAAGGCGCTGATCGCCACCACGCCGGGGCTGCACGCGGGGGCCTACCGCGTGCAATGGACCACAGTCACCCGCGATGGACACAAGGTCAAGGGCGAATTCTCGTTCCAGGTGAAGTAATTGGAGTCGGATTTCGCGTCCGCGCAGCGCGCCGTCACCGCTTTTCTGAACCTGTCGCTGGCCGTACTGGTCGGGGCCAGCGCCGCAACGCTCTGGTTGCGCACCAGGACCTCCCCGTGGGCGCGCGCCATGCTGCCGCGCCTGCGGACGGCCCTGCTGGCGGGAACTGGCACGGCGATACTGGCCTATGTCGCCATTCTCTGGATCGAGGCGGCGTCGATGGCCGAAGTCCCGCTTGCCGAAGCATGGCCCGCAGTGCGGTCACTCATCACCGGGACACACTTCGGGCTCGCGTGGATGATCGGCGCTGCCGCGCTTGTCGTGGCGGGGGCGGCCTCCGCCGCTGGCGCGCGCTTCCAGGCAGCCGCAGCGACATCCGCAGTCCGTATCGGGGCGATCGGCGTGCTGCTCTACAGCCGCAGCATGGTCAGCCACGCCGGCGCTGCTGGCGACTTCACCTGGGCCGTCGCAGCCGATTGGGTCCACCTGGTGTTGATCAGTATCTGGGTGGGAGAAGTGATCGTGGCGGGCTTGATCACCTTGCGAGTCCTGCCTGACGCCGCATCAGGGAGCCGGGCCGACTGCGCACTCTATGTCGACGCCCTCTCGCGCAGCGCGACCGTCGCCCTGGTCGGCATTTTCGCGACCGGTGCGATCAGCACCTGGCGCGTGCTGGAAAGCCCTGCGGACCTGTTCGGCAATCCTTACGGAACGACCTTGCTCATCAAGGTCGGGCTGGTATTGTGCGCGGCGGCGCTTGGTGGGTTCAACCGCTTCGTTGTCATGCCTGCCTTGCTGCGCTCCCTGCAACAGCAAGGGCAAGAGGCGCGCGCTGCCGGCGGCCTGTTTGCACGCGTGCTGCAGGTCGAGGCAATCGTCCTTGTCGCGGTGCTCATCGCAGCAGCCTTCCTGACCTCAACTTCGCCACCTATGGCGTCCTAAACAATAACTATATCCAAGGAGTACACGTGTTCAAGAAATCACTGGCAGTTATTATCCTGGCCACCGGCTTGTTCGGTATCCATGCAAGCAGCTTTGCAGCGTCGCCCAAGGAGACCCTTGCGGCTTTCCATGAAGCGCTTGTCAGCGGCGACAAGACGAAGGCGCTCGCGCAGCTGTCTCCCGAGATTGCGATCTATGAAGCCGGCTACGTGGAACGCTCGCGCGACGAATATGCGAGTCATCACCTCGGCGGCGACATGCAGTTCGCCAAGAGCTCGACCCGGAAAGTACTGAAGCAGACCGAACGCATCGATGGCAACACTGCGGTCGTTTGGGAAGAAACGGAGACGACCGGAACCTCGCGCGGCCAACCGGTGCACGTGTTCGGCACAGGCACCGCCGTCCTCGAGAAGAAGGGCGACGATTGGTTGATCGTGCACGTGCATTGGTCCTCGCGCAAGGCGAAGTGACATTGGGAAGGCGGGCGTTGGCTGCCCGCCTTTCTGCCCGACCTCACTGGGTCGGGCGGCCACCGCATCAGAAAATGTAGCCTGATCCGACAGTACTGATCCCTGCGATAAACGCCGGCTCTTCGTTGAACATGAAGTCGGACTGGCGCAGGTCGACCTTGTAGACTCCCTGCAGCAGTACCGAGCCGTCCGCGGAACCATCGCCATCGGTATCCCATGAGATGAGCGCGCCGGCGTCGACGTCCCGTACCGATACCTGCTCCGGCAGGATGTCGATGAACGCGATGTGATCGAAGGCGCCCTGCGCCGCCCCCCTGGCTTCGAAGTCGAGCACGATATCGTGGCCGCTGTCGGGCATCACCATGAACGCATCGGCGCCTGTGCCGCCGCGGATGGTATCGTTGCCCATGCCGCCTTCGATCATGTCGTGGCCGGCACCGGCGTCGATCGTGTCGTCCCCTTCCGCCCCCATCACCTCGTCTTCCTCGTCGCCGCCGGCAAGCCGATCGTTGCCCATGCCGCCATCAAGGCGGTCCGAGCCCGCGCCGCCGTCCAGCTGGTCGTTACCGGCGTCTCCCTGGAGGATGTCGTTGCCGCCGTTACCGAACAGCCGGTCGTTGCCGTCGCGACCGAACAGCTGGTCCCAGCTCGCACCGCCATCGAACCGGTCGGCGCCGTCCGTGCCGACCTTGACGGTATAGTGTTCGTCACCAGTGAAGTCGAAGCCTACCGGCGTGTCGCGCCGGAGCATGGCGTCGGCGATACGGTCGAACGCCGGGTTCGCACGGTCCGAGCCTGCGATCGCCGGACCTTCCTGGCTCATGGTCGCTCGCTCGGGCGTTGGCCCATTGGCGGGGCGCGAGGATGGCGGAAGCTCGGGAGAATCGGCGAACATGAAGTCGTCCTGCGACAGCTCGGCCTTCGTCACCCCGTTGAGCAGCACCGAGCCGCCCTTCCAGCTGATCCTGACGCCTTCGACCGTATCGGCGAAGGACAGGTCGCCCCAACGCAGGCCACTGATCGCCAGGTGGTCGAACATGCCTGGGCCAGCCGTGAAATCCCGGATCACGTCGTTGCCGCTGTCGGGAGAGATCATGAAGGCGTCGGCGCCACGGCCGCCGATCAGGATGTCGTCGCCCGCTCCGCCGTTGAGGTCACCGTGCCCATCGCCCTCGTCGAGGATATCGTTGCCCATGCCGCCCATCAGCCCGTCGGCTTCCGCGCCGCCGAACAGCCGATCGTTGCCCATCCCGCCCACCAGGCGGTCGCCGCCGTCGCCGCCGACCAGCAGGTCGGCCCCGGCATCGCCGAACAGGTTGTCCTGCCCCGCGCCACCACCCAGCGAATCATTGCCGCCCAGCCCCCACAAGTAGTCGCGTGCTTCGCTACCCTGGAATGCATTGGAGGAGCCGGTACCGACACGGATCGCATAATCGTAGGGTGCTTTGCCGGCGTCGAAATCGAAGGAAATGCCGTCAAACCGGGACTGCTGCGCCGCGACCCGCTCCAGCGCGCGCTCACCTGCGTCCTGCAGGCGCGCTTCCAATCGGTCTCTTGCTGTATTCATATTGTTTGCCATAATCTGTTCTCCTGAGATTGTACTTGCTCGGTGCTAAGGGCCGACGGACGCCGGCCCCCCTGCTCAGTGGGATGCCGCGTGGGCGCCGGTTGCGGTCCCGGCGCCGGAACCAGACTGGGCCATGCTGCGGCACTCCTGGGCACAGCGGCGGCAAGCCGCGGCGCAGTCCTGGCAATGCTGCGCCTGGTGCTGCGCACACTCGTCCGCACAGGCTTCGCAAATGTCGGCGCACAGCTGGCACACCTGCATGGCGTGCTCGCTCGACCGGCTCATGAGTTGTGCGGCCAGGCGGCACATCGCCGCGCATTCATTGTCCAGCTCGATGCAACGGGCCATCATCTTCGGATCCGGCTCCTGCAGGCAGGCGGCGGCGCAGCTGTCGCAGGCCTGGGCACAGTCGTAGCAAGCCTGGATGCAAGATTGAAACTGATTCTGGTTCATGATCTTTCTCCTTGAAGTTCATTGACAGGTCGCCTCTTCCAGGACGTCGCGCGCCTGTCTGACGCGTCGAATAGCGATCCTGATGCTCCGCGTGGGATCAGAACCAGAAACGGACGCCGGCCACCGCCTGCACCTCGCTCCTGTCTCCTCCCCGCTGCCGCGTGATGTCCGCGGTCCTTCCGAACTGCCTGCTCCAGGTCACGCCGAGATAGGGCGCGAACTTCCGCGTGATCTCATAGCGCAGGCGCAGGCCGGCATTGATGTCCGAGAGCCCGCTTCCGGTCCCGCGCTCGGGGTCGGCGCGACTGTACAGGTTGGCGCCGATCTCGGGTTCGAGGATCAGGCGCGGTGTGAACAGCACCTCGTACTTGGCGTTCAGCCGCGCCGCAAGTCCGCTTCCTGGTCGCCAGTAGGCCGTGGCTTCGGTCTCGAACCAGTACGGCGCCAGGCCCTGCACACCGAAGGCGAGCCAGTCCCGGCTCTTGCCCTCGCCGCTGTCGTGCCGGATGCCAAGCTGGGTACTCCAGAAGGTCGCGAATGCCCGGTCCCATAGCAGCTCGGTACGCGCCGCTTCCAGCGTTCCGCCCCGCCGCTCCCCCTCGAACTTGACCCACGCCTTGTTGTAGTCGTTGCCGTACCACGCCTCGAGCTCGACATTCTGCCCGCGCTCGCCATCGCCCTTGGCTGCCTCGGCCTTGTCCACCAAGACTTTCCAGAACGGCGCGTTATCGTTCATCTCGTGGTTGCCAAGGTGCGCAAACTGTGTGCCTTCGTTATAGGCGCTGGGGTCGCGCGCATCAGCCGGCGGCGGGCCACCCTGCATCCGGCCCATCTGCATGCCATGTCCTCCGCTGGACTGGCCCGTTTGCGCCATTCCCGCGCGGGTGGACGTGGCCGGCGCTGCATCTGTGGCCGGGTGGCCCATCGCCGCATGATCCATGGCGGGCGCCTGTACCGCTCCGGCCTGTCCCTGGCGGGCAGGTTGTGGCTGAACAGGCATGGTATGCCCTGCCTGAGCGCCGTGTCCCTGGTGCTGGCTGTCTTGCCCGGATTGGACCGCCGGCGGCGGGGCAGGATGATCGTGTGTGGAAGCACCTTGTAGGGGCGCGCTCGGTGTGGGAACAGGACTGCCGTGTCCCATCGCAGCATGATCCCCGGGGTGCGCCTGCCCGGATACCGCCGGTGCGTGCGATGCCGCTGGCTGTGCAGGCATGGCGTGCCCGGCATGGCCACTATGTTGTTCCTGTGGCTGGTCCTTCTGCCCGGACTGGACGGATTGCTGCTTGCCTGGCTCGTTGGAGCGCTTTGCCTTGGCCTGTTTCGGGCTGGCATCCCTCTGTGGCCGCGCCTGCGTTTCTTGAGACGCGGTGCTGCTTGTGGATGCGGGGCTGCCATGCCCCATCGCTGCATGATCGACGGCGGGCTGCCCGGGAGCGGGCGCCTCGCTGGACTGGCCGCGTCCTTCCGAGTCCGGAATGGCTTGTGCCGCGGCGTTTTGCGACAGCAGCAAGACAAGTACCAATGCGCAGGGAATCGGTCGCTTCGACTGGTTTTTCATGATACGACGACCTCCCTGAACATGCCGGCTTCCATGTGATAGATGAGATGACAGTGGAACGCCCAATGCCCGGGTGCGTCGGCGGTCACGCGGAAGCTGACGCGTTGGGCTGGTTGCACGTTGATGGTGTGCTTGCGGACCTGGAACTGGCCCGATTCCGATTCAAGCTCGCTCCACATGCCGTGCAGGTGGATCGGGTGATTCATCATTGTGTCGTTGACCAGGACGACCCGCAGGCGCTCCCCATACCTAAAGCGGATGGGCAGGGACTCCGAGAATTTCTGGCCGTCGAACGACCACATGAAGCGCTCCATGTTCCCCGTCAGGTGCAGCTCGATCTCTCGGGACGGTTCGCGCGGATCGATAGGGCCGCCAATGGTCCGCAGGTCGGCATAGGTCAGCACCCGGCGCCCGTTGTCGCGCAGGTTAACGCCGGGGTCGTCCAAGTTCGTCCTGGGCATGTCGACGTGCATGTCGACGCCTGGGCCGTATTCGGTGCGTGCGTGGGTCACCTTAGGCGGCTGCACCGGGGTGGCTGCTGGCGACGCCATCTGTGCATGGCCTGCGTGCGCAGCTTCCGCCGGCATTGTCTGCTGTGCCTGGCCCTGCGCCATCGAATGCATGCTGTGCGCCGCTGCGCCTGCTGTGGCTGGTGCCGCGGCGCGATTCATGGCCGGCATCGCTGCACCATGCGCACCATGCGCGCCTCCTATGGCCATGGCCCCCATCATGTCGACCATCGTGAGCCACTTTGCTTCATCGATGTCCGGCACCGGGGCCTGCATGCCAGGACGTGGAGCCAGCGTCGCGCGTACCGATCCCGAGCGCCCGATCGATTGGGCGAAGATCGTATAAGCCCGGTCTTCGGCAGGCTCGACAATCACATCGTAGGTTTCGGCAACCGATATGCGGAATTCGTCCACTGCAACCGGTTCCACATCCTGTCCGTCCGCAGAGACCACCGTCATTTTCAATCCAGGAATGCGGACGTCAAAAATCGTGGTGGCGGCCCCGTTGATGAACCGAAGCCGCACTTTCTCGCCTGGCCGGAAAATCCCCGTCCAGTTCTTCTCCGCGGTGGCGCCGTTGATCAGGAAGCGCAGCGCGCCGCTGATGTTCCTGCTGGCCGTCACATCGCTGAAGTCGGTCGGCATCATGCGCATCTGGTTCCACATCTTGCGCTTGTCGACGGCGGCCGCGAATCCCATGCGCTGGATGTCCTGCACAAACTCGCCAAAGGTCGGCTGCTTGTTGTTGAAGAAGTCGCTCATCTTCTTCAGGTTGGCCATCACACGTTCAGGCTTTTCATCGGTCCAGTCCGAGAGCATGACGACATGATCCCGGTCAGCCCGGACCCGGTCTGCCCCCTTGGGAAGGATGACGATCGGGCCGTACAGCCCGGTTTGCTCCTGGAATCCCGAATGGCTGTGATACCAGTAGGTTCCCGTCTGCTTCACCTCGAAGCGGTAGGTAAAGGTCTGGCCCGGGGCGATCCCGGAGAAACTCAGCCCGGGTACGCCATCCATGTCTGCCGGCAGCAAGATGCCATGCCAGTGAATCGAGCTGACCGTTGGCAAGCGGTTCGTGACTCGGATCGTGACGGTGTCGCCTTCGTTCCAGTACAGCGTCGGTGCCGGCACTTGGCCATTGACGGCGGTGGCGATCCGCTCGGCGCCGGTGTAGTTGACGGGCGTGGGCCCGATGACGAGATCGAACTCGGTGCCACGCAGGCTTCGCCGGTCCGCTTGCTGTGCAAATAGCAGACGCGGGCTCAATCCTGCCAGGCCTGCTGCGGCGCCGAGTCCCTGCAGAAAACGGCGGCGCCAGTTGCTTGTGCAACTGTCGCCTATTTCAAAGGCATTCATGTAACTCTCCAGTCAAAAAGGGAAAACCTGTTTTCGAGCGGGACGATGGAATCCGCCCCGCATCATCTGCCCGCCTCGCCAATCGTTGGCCGCGCACAGCAGGACCGCCGCGCAATCGCACGAGCTCACAATTTCGGCTACGATGCCACCGCACACGCGGCGGCACGACGGCGAAGGCCAGCAGGTGCTGGGCAAGCAGGTTGAAGTCGTAGTTGCGCCTCGGAGATGCGCTGCTCCGCATCACGACAAGGGGGATGAGCTAGCGCGAGGAGGTCGTTCAAGACGGGCTGGGAATTGCCCGGTGAAGGAAGAAACGGAGGGTGAACGCAGCGTTTCCGCAGGTTCTTGCGCTGCAGTCATGGCAATGAAAGGCGGCGGAGCATAGCTGCCGATACAGCATCCGGAACACTTTCCGCAGCTCGAACTCTTATGGCCACCCATGTTCGCACAGGCACCATCGGGATCGGTCGCCTTTGCCGCCGCCGTAGCAGCGTCAGCGTGTGTTTTTTTGCCAGACAGATCGGCGCCTATTCCATGCTCTTCGTGTGCCAACGAGCGAGCGGTGTCCACTGCCAGAGCATGATGCGCCATGCCGCACTGATACCTCGTCACCCCCGCGATGCTCTGTATCGGCAGGGTAACGAACAGCAGGCACAAAAGAAATGTCCGTAGGCTGTGGCGCATGTGATGAATTTAACATGTCCCGTTTCATGTAATGCGCACGTTTCCCTTCGGCAGTAGCTGTCATTGCTAGTGCGGCGCAACCAAGTGGTATCAAGCGGTCTCGCTACCCCGTATTAACTGCTCGCTCATCTGCTTCGTGAACCACCCAGATTTTGTAGGGGCTTCATTTGAGAAAACGGAGCTAGGAAGGAGCAATCGAAGCATTCCCCGATGTTATCGGGTACTTTGCCCATGGTCAGTGAAGCGAGCAGCAAGTGCGAATTGCGGTGGCGGCGACCACGCCGATGTGGACTACAAATAAAGTCTGACTCAAACAAATAAAGTCTGACTCAAACAAATAAAGTTTGACACAACGATGAGCCTCGACACTTTGTGCCGAGGCTTTCTCTTAAGAAGCGATGTGAACGCATCGTTGAGTCGGAATCGTGCTCGACCGTAATCGTGCAGTTAATATGACCAAGGATGGGGCAACTATTTCACCGCAAGAGGTAGCGAACCAGTTAGAGGTACTACATCCGCCGACGGCTGTCGTTCGAGCACTACTGCTTCAATATCAGCGCGCAGAGCCTTGACGGCCTCGTCGTTGACCTTGCCACGCAAGAACGCTTCGCAAGGATAGCTCTGGCCAGCGCTGCCGATCTTCAGCCTCACCCGGCAGGGACTGTCGAACCACCCGCCTTTGTTGATGCTGCCGCCGTCGGCGAACTCGGTATAGGTCAGCATACCCCTAGCCCGGCGATATGTATCATCGGCTCGCGCGTAACTACCAGCGGCTCAGCCACGATCAGGAAATACCCGTCTTCATAGCTACGTTCGAGGTTAATTGTCCACACGCCGGTATTCCTGCGCACGGGATTCAGCCGCTCGAGTTCGCGGGTCGCCTCCTTTAGTTCGAGACCGGCACCGGCCAAGTCGCGGTACTGGCGTCCACGATCTGGATAGCTGGTCATCGAAGGCGCGCCACACCAGCTCGGCGTTGCGGGCGGCAAGGCGCTCCAGGTTTTGCTTGGTGACGATGCGCCGCTGCGCCTTGACCGGATCGGAAGTGCGAGGGGAGGCGCAGCCGCATCCAGGTGCTGCAGGATCTGCGAGGAGGCCACGATGGCGCCAGCGCGCGCCGCATAGGCATTCGCAACGCCTGCACCGTACGGATAAGTCCGCAGGTAGTCCGTCGTACAGCGTGCGATCTCTTGCATCGTCTCCAGCCCGTTGTCCTCGACCACTACGTTCCTATGCTCTTGCGATCCGTAACAGACCTCAAGACGGAAGTTGCGTATCAAAAGTGGTGCGGTATTGAATCAATTTAGTGTTACCTGAGAAAAGTTCGGCTGCACCTGTAACCTGCTCTGGACACATGAAGCGAAAGAAATGACCGACAGTAATGCCTGAGCTGGTTTCAATTTTCAATAGTGACGTTCTGCGGAATCTGAAAGTTGCGTTGTCCTGTACTGAATCAAAAGCTCCACCACACTAACACAGATAATGTACCAACCAGGCTCAAGGATCCGAGAATATATTTGGCGCGCAATGGTTTCGAATTGGCATTCTATTCAATAAAAAGACCTCAGCCTCCACTAACGAGCGCAACTATTAAAACGACGCACAACCGACCTCGGGATAGTAATGATTGATCGGGGGATTGTAGTAAAGAAAAGAAAATGCACGGCATTGCTTCGGCCGTAAAGGAAAAAGTACATATTTATATTTTTCAATGCAGCAGTAAAAATAAACCTCGGCCGCAGGGAGCGCCTTCGAGATACTCGAAGCTTGTAAAAACAGGGTCGCAAAGCAATGAAATCCTATTCTCAGAACCGATTTCCGGTGGGGTGTACCGGGTATGGGACGACAGGACCGATTTATACTGAGAGCCAGCAGCAGGGGCTGCGTGACCGCTCCCCCAATCTGGACGTCCTGCGCGCGCTCGCCGTCGGCTTCGTGGTAGTCAGCCATCTTCTCATCGAGCACTCCTATACTTCGATCGGCGGATATCATACCCAGAGCCTTGGCACGCTTGGCGTATACATCTTCTTTGTGCATACCTGCCTTGTCCTGATGCAGTCATTGGAACGCCAGTGCCATACGTACGGGAATCGACCGATCGCCCTGGGATTTTTCGTTGCGCGGGCCTTCAGAATCTACCCGATGAGCATTGTGATCGTCGTTCTGGTCGCGTCGGTCGAATGGACATTTTCCGACACTCCCCCAAGCCTGTTCGCATTCTTGAGCAATGTGTTCCTGATTCAGAACCTGACCGGCAGCCCCTCCGTAACGCCCGTTCTATGGAGCTTGCCTTACGAACTCCAGATGTATCTCTTTTTGCCGGCTCTGTTCACCGTGGCAAGTTCGGGACGGGCCTGGCGCCGTATCGTCGCTTTGTGGTGTGCCTCCGTCGCGCTGGTATTGCTGCTTCGGCGATTCGGTCTGGGCTTCGATCTCATCAGGTTCTTCCCATGTTTCCTTTCTGGTGTTCTGGCTTATTGTTTACGCAATACGCCCCGAACGAGGCCACCTTTCCTGCTATTTGCCTACGTAGGCGCGGTAGCCGCGATCTTTCCTTTACTGGTAGAAATGAGATTAAGCGCAACTGTTCTTTCATGGGTAATTTGCCCCATGCTAGCAATGATTATCCCCAAATGCAGGGAAGTGAAATCGAGATGGCTACAACGATGTGGAGATACGATAGCGCGTTACTCATACGGCATCTATCTCGTCCATGTTCCCAGAGCCTGTCAGATTTTCTATGTGGAACGGGGCCATGAAATAATCCTGAGAGGACTGTTTTATGACCGATGCAATGACCACGAAAAAGCCCAAGAAGCAGAAAGCCGCATACCCATTCCCGTCGAGCTGATTATAGTGGATCCACCTTTTGAGACAGCGACCACGGGGTAGTTTAAGCTGTTGTCCGCGAAAGGATGACAGCAAATGGGTGAAGCAAAGAAACGCAAGGTGCACACGGCAGAATTCAAG
>NZ_JBKBOV010000029.1:0-61233 GCF_046293535.1 Massilia sp.
CGGGGGGTGGCGGGGCGCCGGACGGGCCGGACGGGCGCTGGCGGGGCGCCGCCGGCCCGGCCAGCTCAAGGGACGCTTGGCGTGATCGAAGCGCCCGGGCGCGTGGCCAGCAAGCGGCTCCAGGCCGGTATCGCCGCTTGCCAGAAGGCGGGCAGCGACGCCGGCCGTTCCACGGGCAAGCCCAGGAAGCGCGCCGCCTGCAGCAGCGCCTCCAGCGCCGCCGCTTCGTCGCCCGGCGCCACCGCCAGCGCCCCGGTCTGCTTCGAGAGCTTTTCGCCGTTCTCGTTGCGCACCACCGGCACGTGCAGGTAGCGCGGAGTCGGCACGCCGAGCACGCGCTGCAGGAAAATCTGGCGCGGCGTGGAGTCGAGCAGGTCGGCGCCGCGCACGACGTCGGTCACGCCCTGCTCGGCATCGTCCACCACCACCGCCAGCTGGTAGGCCCAGAAACCATCGGCGCGCTTCAGGACGAAGTCGCCGGATTCTCCGCAGAGCCGCTGCGTGACCTCGCCCGCGAAGCGGTCCGTGAAGCCGACGAGGTCGTAGCCCGGTTCCGGCACGCGCAGGCGCAGGCTGCGCATGCTGCGCCCTTCGGCCAGCCCGTAGCGGCAGGTGCCGGGATAGATCGCGGCGCCGTCGGGCGCGACGCCGAGGCGCGAATCGGCGATCTCGCGCCGGTTGCAGCCGCACGGATAGGTGTGCGCGGCGATGCGCTCGGCGGCGGCCTGGTACAGGTGCTTGCGCCGGCTCTGCCAGACGACTTCACCGTCGGCGTGCATGCCCAGCCGGTCCAGCAGCGCCAGGATGCCCTCGGCCGCGCCGGGCACGCTGCGGCCCTCGTCGATGTCCTCGATGCGCACCAGCCAGGTGCCGTGGTGGGCGCGGGCGTCGAGGTAGCTGGCCAGGGCCGCGACCAGCGAGCCGGCGTGCAGCGGGCCGGTGGGCGATGGGGCGAAACGGCCGATGTAGGGTGCATTCACTTGCTTCATGCGGTAATGATAACCGTAGGGTGGTCGGCTCTGCCGACCGCGCGTCCAAACCAGGGGAATGTAGCCCGTATGTCGATTCGATCGCTGGCTGAACGCACGCACGGCATAGCCGGCTACGCGCCCCGGTGCCCCCTACTTCTTTTCGTGCTCGGCGATCAGCTTGGTCACCTTGTCCGCCACCTCGTTCGGCACCGCCATCGACAGCTGGTAATGCACGATCTCGAAGCCCTTGGCGGTCTTGCGGATCACGCCGCTGGCCATGCAGGGGCCCATGTTCGGGGTGTCGAGCAGCTCGTCGAACCAGATCAGCGACTTGTCGCCCGATGCGTACACGTTGCGGCGCGTGGCTTTGAAACTCCAGGCCGACTTGCGCTCAAAGTACTTCTTGGCCCAGGTCTTGAACGCGTCGCGCGTCCACAGTTCGGTGCGGTCGGTGCCGATGTACACGCCGTCCGCGGCGATCTTGTCGAAATAGGCCATGCGCGCATTGGCCGCGTCGTCGTGCCATGCGTCGACGAAGGCATTGACCTGCCTGGTGAGTTGCGCGTCGGTTTCGGCATGGGCACTGCCGAACAGGCTGAGGAACAGGAAGGCGGCGGCAAGGAATCGTTTCATGGTCTCTTTCGGTGGGGGCGGGTTGCTCGGACCCGCCAACGATAATGCAAAGATGAAAATTTGCCAACGTCCTCATCCTTAACGCTTTCTTGACAACCGCGGTGGACTTCCCGCGCGGCCTGCCCGCGATCGGCCGGCGCCTCGGGCTGGGCGCGGCGGCGCTGGTGGCCGCTGGCGCACCGCACGGTCACCGTGATCGTGGTCGGGGAGACCGCCCGCGCGGCCAATTTCTCGCTCAACGGCCATGCGCGCGAGTTCCATGCCTGCGTGCGCAACTGAAAGGTCGGCGGCGCGCCGCCATGCGCCCACCCTGCTGGACGCGCGCGGCTGTCTGCGCCTTGCCTGGCGCCGCCGCAGGCTAGCGGTGGTACTGTCCGTCGCGCTCCGGCTGGTACTCGATGCCGCGCACGCTGAGCTCGAACATGGCGCCGTCGGGACGCTCCCAGCTGATGGAGTCGCCGACCTTCAGGCCCAGCAGGGCGGTGCCGACCGGGGTCAGGATCGACAGCTGATCGGGATTGCCGGCCATGTCTTTCGGATAAGTCAGCGTCATGATCACTTCTTCCTCGGCGCCGTCGAAGGAAAAGCGCACGCGCGAGTTCATGGTGACGACGTCGGGCGGCATTTCCCAGGGCTCGGCGAGCGCGGCGCGGCCCAGTTCGTCGAGCAGCGCGTCGCGCGCGGCAAGTTGGGCGGCCGGAACTGCGTCCAGCATGCGGTCGAGGCGGTCCATGTCCAGCCATGAGACGAGGATGGTCGGTTTCATTGTGTACTCCTGTGCTTGCCCGCGGCGTGGCGGGCGGATATCGATGTGATGTGAGGTGCCGGCCACGGAAATGGCGGGCTGGGCGGATCGGGGCGGCTCGGGAGGACGGAGAAGCGCGTGCAGGGGTCCTCACCGAGCCCGGACGAGCCAGGCGAGGTTGCGGGACGACTGCTGCACCGCTCGGGAGACGGCGGCGCAGTCACGCTCGACGGACGCGGCAAAGCCCCTGCCCTGCTGGCAGGCGCTATTGCGCGGCGATGTAAAGCGTGGTGGGTTCATGGGCATGTGAATATCGTACAGGGGCCAGTATAGCCCTTGTGGGGGATTCGTCAACGTCGCATGCCACGATGCAGGCCAACACAGGCCGCGAACGGCACCAGGAAGGGATACAGGCCCCACACGGCGCGGCCGTCGACGCGCACGCACAGCGCGGCGTACAGCGGCGGCAGCGCCATCAGCAGGAGCAGGCCGGCGAAGGGACGCAGCGTCGGCGGCGCCGCGCGCCAACCCAGCAGCGCCAGGGGTACCACCACGAAGGCGCTGCCCGCGATGGTGGCCAGCGAGTGCAGGTCCTGCAGCGCGGCCAGCACCTGTCCCCAGTTCGGCGCCCAGGTGTACGCCGGCAGGCCGGTGACGAGCCACCAGCGCACTGCGAGGATCCATGCCCCTGCCGCGGCCAGCACTGCCAGGCCGGGCAGGATGGCGATGCGGCGCATCGCGACCAGCCACACGAGCAGCAGGATGTTCTCTTCGCGCACGGCCGTACCCGCGAGGCCCGCGAGCGCGGCCAGCCAAGGCTGGCCGGACAGCACCGCCAGCACGAAGGCGGCGCGCGCACAGACCGAACCCGGATCGACCAGCAGATAAGGCGCAAACCAGAACGTGGGCAGCGACACGATCATCAACAGGCCGGCTGCAATCGCGCGGCGCGGGCCGAGTCCGGCGCGCAGCACGGTGGCCGACATCAGGCACGCGCCTGCGGTGACCAGCAGCCAGTTGAGCATGGCGAAGCCGTTGCGCAACTCCCCGGGGATCCCCGCTGCCAGCGCCGGCACCAGCAGCCGGTACGGGAAAGGCGCCACCAGGCTGCTCGCGGGAATCTCGCCGCGCAGCCAGCGCGCTGTATCGTAATAGGCTTGCGAGTCGGCGACCGTGCCGCCCCAGCGCCAGACCATCACCAGGAAGGCCAGCAGCGCGAAGGCCGCGGCAAGCTGCAGCCAGTCGATGCGCAGAGCGGCGGAACCAGCCATGCCGTTGGCTTGTGCCCGCCACACCGGCGCAATGCGCGGGTCGGCTGCCACCGCTTAGCCGGCCTTGTTACGTGGCCAGAACAGCGCAGCGCAGCCGCAGCCGATACCAATGAAGATGGCGCGCGCCCAGTGCAGCTCCTGCGCGCTGCCGATGAAAGCGGTGTAGATGAGGGTGCCCGCGGCGGCGCCGCAGGCGGTCAGGAGGAAGTGTTTCATACGTCAATCTGGTCGCGTTCGAGCGACGCAGGATAGCAAAAGCGCGGGGGCAGAAATGCGCGCATTCTCACTTTGACGTATTGAGAGTCCAGGGCGGCCGGCAGTGCCGGCCGCCCTGCGACGTCAAGCCTGCAAGGGCATCTTTGTGATCAGCTTGTCGAGGGTGATCGGATATTCCCGCACCCGCACCCCGGTGGCGTTGTACACCGCATTGGCCACGGCCGCGGCCACGCCGCAGATGCCCAGTTCGGCGATGCCCTTGGCCTTCATGGGCGAGGACATCGGGTCGACCTCGTCCAGGAAGATCACTTCCTGGTGCGGGATGTCGGCATGCACCGGCACCTCGTAGGTGGCCAGGTCGTGGTTGACGAAGTAGCCGAGCCGCTTGTCGACGGCCAGTTCCTCCATCAGCGCCGCCCCGGCGCCCATCGTCATCGCCCCGATCACCTGGCTGCGCGCGGTCTTCGGGTTCAGGATGCGGCCGGCCGCGCACACCGCCAGCATGCGGCGGATGCGCACTTCGCAGGTCACCGCATCGACGCCCACTTCGACGAAGTGCGCGCCGAAGGTGGACAGCTGGTAGCGCTTGCCGATGTCGCCGTATTCGATCAGGTCCTCGCCCACCAGCTCGCGCCCGGCCACCGCCTCGGACAGCGGCAGGCTGCGCTCGCCCATGCGCACCAGGCCGTCGGCGAAGATGGCGCGCTCCGGCTCGAAGCCGGCCTGGCGCGCCACCGCCTCGCGCAGCTTGATGCAGGCGGCGTACACGCCGGCCGTCGAGTTGTGCCCGCCCCACTGCCCGCCCGAGCCGCAGGATGCCGGCAGGCTGGAGTCGCCCAGCCGCACCCGCACCCGTTCCAGCGGCACGCCCATCATCTCGCTGGCCGTCTGGGCGATGATGGTGTAGCTACCGGTGCCGATGTCGGTCATGTCGGTTTCCACCGTCAGCATGCCGCGCCGGTCCAGGCGCACCCGCGCCGCCGACTTGGTCAAGAGGCTGTCGCGAAACGCCCCGGCCACGCCCATGCCGACCAGCCAGCGCCCATCGCGCAGCGTGCCGGGTTTGCTTGATCTGCGCTCCCAGCCGAAGCGCTGGGCTCCCGTCTGCAGGCACTGGACGAACTGGCGCTTCGAGAACGGCGGATTGGCAATGTGCTTCTCTTTCTCCGGCTTCTTCGACTGCGGGTCGCTGGAAGTGGGCTTTTCCGGATTGTCCGGCACCACCTGGGTGTCGTTCAGGATGCGGAACTGCACCGGGTCCATGCCCAGCTTTTCCGCCATCTCGTCCATCGCGATCTCGAGCGCCGCCATGCCCGGCGCCTCGCCCGGCGCACGCATCGCGTTCGCTTCCGGCAGGTCCATCGCGGCCACGCGGTTGGAGGTCATGCGGTGTTCGCCCGCGTACAGCGAGCGGGTTTGCGTGGCCGCGTTCTCGGGCGAGCCGTCCTTCAGGTTGCCGGACCAGCTTTCGTGGCCGATGGCGGTGATTTTCCCTTCGCGGGTGGCGCCGATGCGGATGCGCTGCAGGGTCGCCGAGCGGTGCGTGGTGTTGTTGGGGATGAGCGCGCGCTGCAAGGGCACGCGCACCGGACGGCGCGCCGCCTTCGCCCCCAGCGCCGCCAGCACCACGTCGGCGCGCAGGAACAGCTTGGAGCCGAAGCCGCCGCCGACGTAGGGCGAGAGCACGCGCACCTTGTCCTTCGGGATGTTCAGGGTCTTGGCCAGGTCGCCCTTGGCCCAGGCGATCATCTGGTTCGAGGTCCACACGGTGAGCTGGTCGCCGTCCCAGGCGGCCACGCTGGCGTGCGGCTCCATCATCATGTGCGACTCGTGGGCGGTGTGGTACTCGGCGTCGAGCTTCACGGGCGCGGAGGCGAAAGCGCCGGTGAAGTTGCCGACCCTGGTCTCCGCGGCTTCCGACTTCGGCGCGATGGCCTTGTTCTGCACCGCGCGCAGGTCGAACTCGCCCCCGCCCGGCGTGCGCTCGTACTTGATGCGCACCAGCGAGGCGGCGTCGCGCGCCTGCTCGAAGGTCTCGGCCACCACCAGCGCCACGGCCTGGTGGTAGTGCTCGACGCGCGGTCCGCCCAGCAGCATGGCGGTGTTGAAGTTGCCCTTGGTGAGCTTGCCGGCGTTCTGGGCGGTGACGATGGCGATCACGCCCGGCGCGGCCTTGGCCGCCGCCAGGTCCATCGAGACGATCCGTCCGGTCGGGATCGCCGCGCCGATCACGTAGCCGTGCGCCTGGTTGGGCACCACGTCGTGGCGGTCGAGCGCGTAGGGCGCGGTGCCGGTGGTCTTGAGCGGGCCGTCGATGCGGTCGACCGGCTGGCCCACGACCTTGAGCTGGTCGATCGGGTTGCTGGTGGCTGGTTCGTTGAATTTCATGGCTGTCCCTTTCGCTTAAGCTGCGGCCTTGGCGTCCGCGATCGCGGCGGCCAGGGTGCGTTCCACCAGCGGCAGCTTGAATGCGTTGTCCTGGGTGGTGCGGGCGCCGGCCAGCACGCCGCTCGCCACCGCCTGCGCCCCTTGCGCGAAGGCGCTTTCCGCCGCCTCCACGCGCCAGGGCTTGTGGGCGACGCCGCCCAGCGCCACGCGGCCGCTGCCGTCGCGCTGCAGGATGGTGGCCACCGAGACGATCGCGAAGGCATAGGAAGCGCGGTCGCGCACCTTGCGGTAGCTCTGCACGCCGCCGACCGGCGGCGGCAAGGTCACCGCGGTGATCAGCTCGCCGGACTTCAGGTTATGGTCGACGTGCGGCGTGTTGCCCGGCAGGCGGTGGAAATCGGCGATCGGGATCACGCGCGCGGCGCCGCTCGGGTCGATGGTCTCGACCTGGGCGTCGAGCACGCGCATGGCCACCGCCATGTCGCTCGGGTGGGTCGCGATGCAGGCGTCGCTCTGGCCGACGATCGCATGCAGGCGGGTGAAACCGCCGATGGCGCTGCAGCCGCTGCCCGGTTTGCGCTTGTTGCAAGGCACGTTGGTGTCGTAGAAATACGGGCAGCGGGTGCGCTGCAGCAGGTTGCCGGCGGTGGTGGCCTGGTTGCGCAGCTGGCCCGAGGCGCCGGCCACCAGCGCGCGCGTGAGCACGCCGTAGTCGCGCCGCACCCGCAGGTCGGCCGCCAGGTCGGCATTGCGCACCAGCGCGCCGATGCGCAGGCCGCCGTTTGGCAGTGGCTCGATGCGGTCGAGCGCCAGGTCGTTGACGTCGATGAGATGGGCCGGCGTTTCGATCTGGAGCTTCATCAGGTCCAGCAGGTTGGTGCCGCCGGCGATGAAGCGCGCATTCGGGATGCGAGCGGCCGCGGCGGCGGCTTCCTGCGGGGTCCTGGCCCGTTCGTAGGTAAAGGCTTTCATCGCTTGGCCCCCGCCACTTCGGCAATCGCTTCCTGGATGTTCGAATAGGCGCCGCAGCGGCAGATATTGCCGCTCATGCGCTCGCGGAACTCCATTTCGCTCGGCTGCGGGCTCGCATTCAGGTCGGCCGTGACGTGGCTCGGCGCGCCGGCCCGGATCTCTTCCAGCATGCCCACGGCCGAACAGATCTGGCCCGGGGTGCAGAAGCCGCACTGGTAGCCGTCGTGCTTGATGAAGGCGCGCTGCAGCGGGTGCAGGTTGGTCGGGGTGCCGAGGCCTTCGATGGTGGTGATCTCGTGGCCTTCCTGCATCACGGCCAGGGTCAGGCAGGAGGTGGTGCGGCGGCCGTCCACCAGCACCGTGCAGGCGCCGCACTGGCCCTGGTCGCAGCCCTTCTTGCTGCCGGTGAGGTGCAGGCGGTCGCGCAAGGCGTCCAGCAGCGTGGTGCGCGGATCGACCATCAACTGGTGCTCGATGCCGTTGACCTTCAGCCGGACGCTCATTGTCGTAGGCAGGGTGGAGGCTGGCGGCTGGGCGGCGGCGGGCGCGGCCTGGGCCGGCGCCGCGACCTGGGAGGCTACCGCGACGCCGCCGACGGCGGCGGTCGACGCCTTGAGCAGCTGGCGCCGGTTGGGATCGAAGTCGGGCATCGTACTTCCTTTCTTGAGGGGGGCTGGCTGGACGGGCAATTTGATGAAAATGCGCATGCAAGAACATAGCGCTTTTTTAATTTTCGAGGCGTGCAGTTCGTTTGGGTGCGCAGCCCCAGGATTGTAGGGGCGTGGAAAGGCCGCACTGCATGTGAAAAATGCAAGGGCTTATGAATGGAATTCATGAATCCGGGCCACTTATCAGTACGCCCGCTCATGAAATATCAGGAAGCGCGCTTGGCGGCCGGCGCTTTCTTCGGCTTGGGCAGCGGCATCAAGGCCGCGGTCTCCTCGATCAGGCGGCGCAGCCCCTCGGGATCGTCCAGCAGCTCGTCGGCGATCGGATAACCCTTGGCGCCCGGGTACGGCGGCCCCTGCGGCAGGTCCGGCGCCAGCGCCGCTGCCGCCTTCGACGGCTTGATGAACAGGCTGTTGTCGCAGGCGAAAGCGACCACCTTGCCGTCCAGGTACAAGGCATATTCGCCGAACATCTTCTTGTGGGTCAGGCGGCTTCCCAGGCCCGCTACCTCGGTGACATAGTCGACGAAACTGCGCTCGGTTCCCATCTGCTCTCCCCTTCGTTTATCCGATCCACATAATCATGCAGCCCTTCATGCAGACTTAAGAATATGGCAATGCGTTCGGGTACAGTCGCCAGGCCATTCACTCTGCGCCATGACGATGAAAGCCCGGTTCCTGACGATTCTCGTACCCCTCGCGGCCGCCCCCACGCTCCCGCTCCATGCGGATGCGCCGGATGCGCGCAAGCCCGCGCCCTACGATCCCTTCGGCATACCGGCGGCAGCGCCCGCCGCGCCCCTGCCCGGTGCGCGTCCCAGCGACGAAGCCATCAAGGCTGCCATCCGGGCCACCCTGGACGACATGCCCTTGAGCGCCGTGCCGGGCGCCGGCGACGTCCTCAGCAGCCGCCCCTATCGCGAATTCGCACGCAAGGTGGCGGAAGCGAAGAAAGCGCACTGCCTCGGTCCCGATCCGCTCAAGCACCAGCCGCACAGCTTCGTCGCCAAGACCCCGCTCGGCGACTATGTGATCGGCGTCGGCGGACTGTATGCCGCGCCATTCTGGGCCGCCGCTGTCCTGCGCGGCAAGTGCAACTGGACCCGCTGACTCAATAGCTTTCCTCGCCCTTCTCGGCCAGCAGGCGCTCGAGCGGGCGCCGTCCGAGCTTCCAGAAGATGAGCGGCGTCAGCAGCGAGTCGAGCAAGGTGGAGCTGATCAGGCCACCGAAGATCACCACCGCCACCGGATGCAGGATTTCCTTGCCCGGCGCGCTTGCGGCCAGCAGCAGCGGCGTGAGCGCGAAAGCGGCCACCAGCGCCGTCATCAGGACCGGCGTCAGGCGCTCGATCGAGCCGCGCACGATCATCGGCCACCCAAAGGACTCGCCCTCGAACTTGCACAGGTTGATGTAGTGGCTGATCTTGAGGATGCCGTTGCGCGTGGCGATGCCGGCCAGCGTGATGAAGCCGACCATCGAGGCCACCGACAGCGACACGCCCGCGATCCACATGGCGATCACGCTGCCCACCAGCGCGAACGGGATGTTCCCCATGATGATGAGCGCCAGCGCCGTGGAACGGTAGCGCGAATACAGCACCAGGAAGATCATGAGGAGCGAAGCCAGCGCCAGGCCCGCGATCAGGCGCTGCGACCGCTCCTGCGCCTGGAACTGGCCTTCCACGCTGACGAAGTAGCCGCCCGGCAGCCGGGTCCGCGCCACGGCCTGGCGCACATCCTGGACGATGTGGGACATGCTGGAGCCGTCCGTGTTGGCGTACACGACGATGCGGCGGCGCCCGTTCTCGCGCCCGATCTGGTTCGGGCCATCGCCCTCTTCCACCGTGGCCACGCTCGAGAGCGGAACCGGGCCCGCCGGTGTGCTGAGATTGATGCGCCCCAGGTCCTGCGGCGAGCGCTCGGCATCGGCCAGGCGCAGCACCAGGTCGTAGCGGCGCGCGCCGTCGATCACCTGGGTCACGCGCGTGCCCTCCGACAGCGACTGCAGCGCCTGCAGTACCTCGCCCGCGGCCAGGCCGTGCTGGGCCGCCTTGCGGTAGTCGATGCGCAGCTTCACCTGCGGAATCAGGACCTGGCGTTCGACCGACAGGTCGACCAGGCCCGGAATGCCGGCCAGGCGCCCCCGCAAGTCTTCGGCCAGGCCGCGCAGGGTGTCGATGTCGTCGCCGTAGATCTTCACCGCGACCTGGGCGCGCACGCCGGACAGCAGGTGATCCAGGCGGTGCGCGATCGGCTGGCCGATCGCGCTTGATGCCGGGATGCCGGCGACCTGCTTGCGGATGTCCGCGATGACCTCTTCGCGCTCGCGCGCGGACGGTTTCAGGTCGATCTCGATCTCGGACGAGTGCACGCCCTCGGCATGCTCGTCCAGCTCGGCGCGGCCGGTGCGGCGCCCGACCTTGGTCACTTCCGGCACCTGCGCGATCAGGGTCTCGGCCAGCGCCCCCATGCGGTTCGCCTCCGCCAGCGAGGTGCCCGGCATGAAGCTCATGCCCATCACCAGCGAGCCCTCGTTGAAAGACGGCAGGAAGGCGCGCGGGAAGAAGGGCACCGAGGCCACCGCCAGCAGCACCACCACCACGGCGCCGCCCAGCACGGGGCGGATGCGCGGCAGCGACCAGTAAAGCAGCGCCGTGTCCCAGGCCTTCAGGCGGCGCACGATCGGGCTGTCGCCGCGATGCAGGCGCTTCATCTTCGGCAGCAGGTAGTAGGACAGCACCGGCGTGACCGTCATCGACACCAGCATCGAGGCCAGGATCGAGGCGATGTAGGCGATGCCCAGCGGCGCGAACAGGCGCCCCTCGATGCCCGGCAGCGCGAACAGCGGAATGAACACCAGCACCACGATCACGGTGGCGTAGACGATCCCCGAGCGCACTTCCACCGAAGCGCGCCAGATCGTCTCCAATACCGAGTGCCCCGTCTTGTCGCGCTCCTTCAGGCGGCGCAGGATGTTCTCGACGTCGACCACCGCATCGTCCACCAGTTCGCCGATCGCGATCGCCAGGCCGCCCAGCGTCATCACGTTGATCGACTGGCCCAGCAGGTGGAAGGCCAGCGCCGTCACCGCCAGCGACAGCGGGATCGCCACCAGCGAAATCAGGGTGGTGCGCGCGCTCAGCAGGAAGGCGAACAGCACGATCGCCACCAGGATGGCGCCGTCGCGCAAGGCTTCCACCACGTTGCCCACGCCCGCCTCGATGAAGTCGGCCTGGCGGAACAGCACGGTCGGCGCCGCGATCCCGGCCGGCAGGCCCTGCTTCAGTTCCGCCAGCGCGCCCTCGATGTCGCGCGTCATGCGCACCGTGTCGCCATCCGGCTGCTTCTGGACGCTGACGATCACCGCCGGCCGGCCGTTCATGCCGGCGTCGCCGCGCTTGAAGGCCGGCGCGTAGGCGACGCTGGCGACCTGCTCGAGCAGCACCGGCGTACCGTTGCGGTAGGCCACCGGCAGGCCCCTGACGTCTTCCAGGCGGGTGGTGCGCCCGAGGTTGCGGATCAGGTACTCGCGGTTGTTCAGGTCGATGAAGCCGCCGCTGGTGTTGGCCGCGAAGCCGCGCAGCGCCTCCGTTACCTGCGCAAGCGAGACGCCAAACTGCGCCATGCGCGCGGTGTCCGGCTGCACGCGCAGCTGGCGCACTTCGCCGCCGATCGGGATCACCTGCGACACGCCGGGAATCGACAGCAGGCGCGGACGCAGCACGAAGTCGGCATACTCGCGCGCCTGCATGGGATCGGTCCTGGCCACGTCGATGGGCAGCGCGATCAGCATGATCTCGCCCATGATCGAGGACACCGGGCCCATCATCGGCGAGATGCCACCCGGCAGCCCTTCCTTCACCAGGCCCAGGCGCTCCGCTACCTGCTGGCGGTTGCGGTAGACGTCCGTGCCCCAGTCGAATTCCGCATACACGATGGACAGGCCGACGCCCGACACCGAGCGCACCCGGGTCACGCCCGGCATGCCGTTGAGCGAGGTCTCGATCGGGAAGGACACCAGCTGCTCGACTTCCTCCGGGGCCATGCCTCCCGCCTCGGTCAGCACCGTGACGACCGGCTTGTTCAGGTCGGGGAACACGTCCACCGGGGTGCGCGCGGCCGTGTAGGCGCCGTAGACCATCAGCAGCAGCGCCGCCGCCAGCACGAACAGGCGGTTGCGCAGGCTGAAACGTACGATAGCGTTGAACATGGGCCGCCTACCGGATCTGGTTGATCAGGGAGGCGCCCTGGACCACGACCCGGTTGTCGGGGCTGAGCCCGCGGGTCACGATCACGGTGCCGGCATCGATCGGGGTCGCCTCCACCGGCAGCGCGATGAAGCGCTGGGCCCCCAGCTTGATCCACACCACCGTTTCGTTGGCCTGGTTGCGCGCCAGCGCCGACGCCGGCAGTGCGATGCCCTTCACCGTCGTGTTCAGCCTGGCCAGCACCGTCACCGGCTGCCCGACCGCCAGGTCGAGCGTCTTGCCTTGCGCCCGGAAATTCAGCGGCAGCGCGCCTTCGCGCAGGCTGCGCCCTGCTCCCACCAGGCGCAGCTCGACATCGGCCACGTCGAGCAAGGAGGCACTCTCGACCTGGCGCGCCAGCGAGGCGTCCGCGACCATGGCCTCCACCAGCATCCGCTGCGGATCGACGATCTCGAACAGCACCTCGCGCATGTCCACCATCTGGCCATTGAGCACCGCGGCGCTGGCGATGACGCCGCTGCTTGGCGCATGGATGCTCTCCACGCCGCCGATCGACTTCGCGACCGCGCGCTCGCGGCCGACGTTGGCCGCCAGTTCGGCGCGGGCCGCCTCCACTTCCTTGGCCGGCACCACGCCTTCCAGCGATGCGAGGCGCTTGAGCCGCTGTTCCAGCAGCGCGCGGTTGGCGCGCAGGCCGGCCAGTTCGGCCGCCTGGTTGCCGCGTTCGATGGCGTCGCCGACCGGGCGCAGGCGCGCCAGCACCTGCCCTTTCACCACGCGCTGCCCAAGCACCGGCAGGCCATTCGGGCCGGGGACGATCTGTCCGGCGAACGGCGCCTGCACCCGGCCGCCCGCGTTCGGGTCGATGGCGGCGCGGCCGTTGAGCTGGACGGTGCGCGCGTGCTCGCCTTCCTTGACCATCAGGGTGCGCACGCCCATGCGGCGCTGCGCCAGCTTGGGCACGTTGACGCTGCCGTCGGGCAGGCGCGCCAGGCCGCTTCCCATGCCGCTTGCCTTCTCGTCGAGGTGTTCGCCGTTGGGGCCATGCGCGCCTGGCCCCGCCAGCAAGGAGGTCGTGAAGAGGCCGGCGACCAGGCCGGCAAAGATGCGATGTTTCATGCTCGAGCTTCCTTGCGTTGGCGCAGGCGGCGCCCGGCGAATACGGCGGCGATGAGGGCGGCGGCCGCGATGGCCGCCAGCAGCCACGGGTTCCACGCCGCGTGGTCGTGGTCGTGCGCATCTTCTTCGGAAGCTTGCGTCACCTGCAGCGTGCCTTCCAACAGGTCGCTCTCCTCCCCCGCGACGAGGGTGAACAGCAGCGGATGGGCGCCGGGCTTGGAAATCGCGGCCAGCAAGGCCGGATCGTCGACGGCGTAGTCGCCCATGTCGGCGTGGAAGCTGGCTTTCGCCTTGAGGTTCTTGTACTGGACTTCCAGCACGCCGTTCAGGACCGGCTCGTTGGTCTCATAGCGGTCGATCATGATCGACAGTTCGCCTCCCGTGAGCTGGCCGACCAGCTCGAAGGCCTCGCTAAAGGTCTCGACGCGCGGCAGCACGGCGCCCGGGCTTGCCGCCGGAGCATCGAGGTGTTCGCCGTTCGGCCCGTGCGCGCCGGGGCCGGCCAGTGCCGGCGACATGGCGAGCATGGCGGCAAGGAACAGGATCAGGATGTTCATGGAAGGATTCCTCGTGCTTGATTGAGTTGCGCATGCGCGTGCCCGAGGGCGACTTGTTGCTGGGCCACGGCGACGTCGGCCTCGTGGGTCAGCGCGCGCGAGCGCAGCAGGTCGGCCAGGCCCTTTTCGCCCTGGCGGAAAGCGTTTTCGAACAGCGCGGTGTGTTCGTGCAGGGCCTTGGCGCGCGCGATGGCGTCGTCGAGCGCCGTCCTGGCGTTGGCCAGGCGCGCGCGGGCGAGCGCGAGCTCCGCGCCGCTTGCGGTCTGGGCCTCGGCCGCTTCAGCGGCGGCGGTCGCGATCGCGGTCCGGGCCTGGGCCTCGACCTGGCGGTTGCGTGCGGCGCTGCCGAACGGGACCTGCAAGGCCACGCCGAGGCTGCGCACCGGTTCGCGCAAGCCGCGCTCGTCTTCGCGGCGCACCGACAGGGCGATGCTCGGCGGCGCCGAACGGTTCGCCTCAGCCAGGCGCAGGGCGGCGCGTGCACGCTGCTCGGACGCCTGGGCGGCAAGCAGGCGGGTAGCGGCAGGCGCCTCGCTTTCCCGCAGCGGCTCGGGCTCCAGCGCCGGCAGTTCCGGCAGCCCGGTCAGGACCTGGAAGCGCGCCAGCGCCTCGGCGGCGGCGGTGCGGGCCTTGCCGGCCTCGATGCGCGCGGCCAGCACTTCCTGGTCGGCCAGCAATCCGTCGCTGCGGGCAAGAATGCCGGCTTTCACGCGGCGCCCCACCTCCTCGGCCAGTCCTTCGAGATGGTGCAGGTGGTCCTGCTTTTCTTCCAGCGTGACCTGGGCGGAAGCTGCTTCCCACATCCGGTTGCGCACCAGCCCGGCCACGGCCAGGCGGGTCGCAAGGAGGTGGGCGTTTGCCTCGGTCGTCGTGCGCGCCGCCAGCGCTTCTCGCGCCGACTTCTGGCTGGGGAGCCAGAACGAGGACGAGACCGACATCTCGGATTCGCGCTGGGCGCGTTCCGCCCCGCTCTCGTCGCGCCGCTGGGACAGGCCCAGCGTGGGCGGCGTGGCGAGCCAGGAAGCGGCCGTGGCGCGCGCGGCGGCGGCCTCGTGCTGGCGTGCTTCGATCGTGCGCGCGTCGGGCACGCGCTGCCAGGCGCCGTCGACGGCATGTTTGAGTGTGCTTGGCGGTGCGGCGAGGGCCTGGCATGGCAGGGCAAGCGCGGCACCGAGCAGGTAAAGGGACAGGCGGCGGGTGCGCATGTGTTCTCCATCGGTGAAATTGCAAATCGACCGAAGGGAAGCGCACGGGCGCGAGCAGCTCGCGCTTGGGGTTCGTCAGGCGTGCGTCATTCCCCCGGCGGCGTGGCCGGGGGCGTGGCGGGGCGGTTTTCGTGGCCCGTCGAGGAAAGTTTCCGTCAGTGCTACGGCGGCCGGTACGAGCACGCTGGAGAGCAACTGTTCGGGCGGAAGGATAGGCGCGGGAACGACCAGGTCGGCCGGCTGCGCGCAGGAGTGGTGGTCCTGCGCATGGGCGAGCGATTGTTCGGAGGCGTCGTAGTGCACCGAGCCGTCGTCTTCGTGATGGTGATGGAGGATGTTCTCCTCGTGCGCCACCGCGTGCGCGAGGGAGCCCGCGCCATAGGCCTGCGGCAGGCCGCCCTGCATGGCGAAACCATACAAGGGAAGGCAGAGCAGCAGAAGGATGCTAATGAACCGGCGCAAGAGGTCACCTCGGGGAATGCGCCGATTATAGCAGCGTGGCGGCCGGCCGGATCATGCCGGCCGCACACGCGATCAGAACGCCGCGCGCACGCCCACGGTGAGATTGCGTCCCGCCAGCGGCGCCACGTCCTTCAGGACCGAGGTCGAGATGCGGATGTCCTCGTCGAGCAGGTTCTTGCCGATGATGAACCAGGTCAGGTCGGCGTTGCGCAAACGCTGGGTGTAGGACAGGTTGGCGTCCAACTGGGTGTAGCCCGGGGTCGGCGTCGACTCGAAAGCGGCCAGGCGCTCCTGCTTCAGCGCGCGCAGCAGCGAGACGTTTGCGCGCAGCGCGCCCTGGCGGTAGCCGGCTTCAACACCGATACGCTTGGCCGGCTGCAGCGGCAGGCTGCCGGCATCGTCAAGCGAACCGCGCGACAGGTCGCCGAAGGCGCGCAGCGACAAGCCCCGCGCATGCGGGTGGCGGTTGTAGCTGATCTCGGCCTCCGCGCCGCGGATCGATGCGTCGGCCTGGCGGAAGATGCGCTCGCGCAGCTCGTCGCCCGGATTGCCCTCGTCGTCCAGCAGGATGTCGCCCACTTCGCCGTAGATGAAGTCACGCACGCGGTTCTCGAACAGGTTCGCCTGCCAGCGGATCAGTCCAGTCACCTTGCGCAAGGAGATTTCCAGGTTGCGCGAGGTCTCCTTCTTGAAATTCGGGTTGCCGATGTCGTAGGTCAGGGTCGATTCGTGCGGGCCGCCCGAGTACAGCTCGTCGGTGCCCGGCGCGCGCTGCGCCACCGAGGCGGTCACGCCCACCGTGTAGTCGCGCGCGAGCGGCCAGATCGCGCCCGCCGAGTAGGACAGCAAATCGAAACTGCGGCGCGGCGCCCCACCCTCCGGCTCGCGCTTCACCGATTCCACCCGCACGCCGGCGTTCACGCGTGTCTTGCCGAACTGGCGCTGCTCGACCAGGAAGGCGGCATGGGTATCGGACACGGTCACCGGCACCGTCGCCGATTCGCCGCTGTCCGCGCTCAGGCCGGAAAAGCGGGTGTGCTCGGTCTGGATGCCGAAGCTGCCTTCCCAGCCGTTAAGCCAGCCACTAAGCGGCTTGTGGGTCAGCTCCAGACGGGACTCGAGCGAGCGGTTCGAGAAGATGGTTTCCGGTCCACCCTCGGCGTTGAGCTCCACGTGGCCGTAGTCGGAATAGCCGGCCTTGAAGCGCAGCTTCTCGAAGCCGGCCATGGGCGCGTCCAGTTGGCCGTCGACGTCGTAGCGGATCTGGTCGAGGTCGATCCTGGCGCCCTCGCCGCCCGGGATGCCGTAGTGCTTCTTGAGCGAGCTGACCGAGGCGCCGAAGTAGCCGCGCTCTCCGATGTACGACGCGCCTGCGCCCAGGGTGTGCTGGCGCAGGGAGGAATCGGGCAGCGTGTCGCCCTGCGGCGCATCCGGGATGTGATAGTCGCCGGCGTCGCGCCCGCTGCCGTCGACGTGCAGCGCCACTTTGCCGCTCGCCGCGTCGCCGGAAAAGGACAGGGCACGGCCGTGGTCGACGCTGCTGTAGCGGCTTTCCACGACCCCGCTCGGCTTCTCGTGCAGCTCGGTCGGGATGCGTTCGTTGACGACGTTGACCAGGCCGCCGATCGCGCCCGAACCGTAGAGCAGCGCCGCCGGGCCGCGCAGGATCTCGATCTGGCGCGCGGTGGCCGCTTCGCCGGTGACGGCGTGGTCGTTCGACAGGCCGGACAGGTCGGACACCGACATGCCGTTCTCCAGCACCTTCACCCGGTTGCCTTCCAGCCCCCGGATGATCGGGCGCGAGGCGCCGGCACCAAAAGCCGAGGCCGACACGCCCAGTTCATTGCTCAGGGTGTCGCCGAGCGAACTTCCGAGCTTGCTGCGCAGTTCGTCGCCGGCCAGCACCTTGGCCGGCGTGAGGATCTGGTCGCCTTCGGCGGCATTGAAGGGGCTGGCCGTCACGACGACGGTCGCGACGGGCTCGCCGGTGGTCTGGGCAAACGAGCATGGTGCGAGTGCGGCCAAGAGCGCGCTCGCCAGGATGGTAGGCTGGACGTGCATGATGAATTCCTGGAAAACGAATACGGACGGACGCGCGTGCGCGGGCATGGCCGGCGCAGGCGCATCGAGAGGTTCAGGACATCAGGCGACGGGAGGCGCGCGGGAAGAGAAGTAAGGGGTGAACGGCGCGTGCCAGGAATCGGATGCAGTCCACTGTGCGAGCACCCGGGCGGACGGCAGGATGGCGGTCGTGCAGGCCGGCGTATCCAGCGCGGGAGCGACCGTGGCGGCGTCGAAGGCGATGCAGGAGTGCGGGACGATGTTCTGGTGCGAGGCCGCGGAACCGTTGACGGCGGAGTCGAGCGCGGCGGACGCATACTGCGTGGCGTGCGCGATCCGGTGCGCCAGGCCCTGCCAGTGCGCAAACACCATCGCCAGCATCAACAGCAAGGCGATGAGGGTGCGGGTGGAGCGAAGGCGTGGAAGGCTGGCAAGCATCTGTCGACAGAAGAGCCGGATCTCGATGTGGCGCTAAAGGACGGCATTATAACCAAGTGGCGGGCGAACCGACAGCGCGGCGTCCCTTGCCAGCCATGCGCGGCCTTCCGCCCAAGCCCGGCATACTGCCCCTTCGATCGTCAATACGGCCCGAAAGGACATCGCATGGCACGGCATCCCGGCATCTTCCCCACTTTTTTCCTGTCCGGCTTCGAATGCTCGACCTTTCTCTGGAAAGACGGTAGGCGGCGCAACCTGGTGGCCGAAACCGGCCACGACCGCCATACCGCCGAGGATTACCGGATCCTGGGCAGCCTCGGCATCGCCGTGGCCCGCGAAGGCATCCCCTGGCCGCTGGTGGACCGCGGCGGCGCCTGCGACTTCTCCATGATCGATCCCTGCATCGCCGCCATGAACGCCTCGAAGATCACCCCGATCTGGGACCTCTGCCATTACGGCTACCCGGACGACCTCGATCCGTTTTCAGACGGCTTCACCGAGCGTTTCGCGCAGTACTGCCGCGCCTGTGCCGAGTACGTGGTGCCGAAGCTGCGCGGACCGCATTTCTTCACGCCGATCAACGAGATCACCTTCTTTTCCTTCTGCGCCGGCGAATGGGGCTGGGCCGCGCCCTACCGCTGCAGCCGCGAGGACCGGCGGCGCCTGCTGCAGGCCCTGTGCCGCGCCGCGATCGCCGGCGTGAAGGCGATCCGCGAAGTCGATCCGCAAGCGCGCATGGTCCACATCGATCCGCTGGTGAACGTGGTGGCCCCGCGCGAGCGCCCCGACCAGGAGGAAGCGGCGCGCTACGAAACCTACGTCGACACCTTCCTGGCCTGGGACATCATCTGCGGGCGCGAACATCCCGAATTCGGCGGCTCGCCCGAGATCCTCGACATCGTCGGCGCCAACGTGTATTCGTTCGGCCAGATGGAATACCGCGAAAGCGGACCGCACGCCCCGCTCGAGCCCGGCGACGAGCGCATCCTCCCGCTGTGCGACCTGCTCGGCACCGTGTGGCAGCGCTACCGGCGGCCGATGATCATCGGCGAAACCAGCGGCCTGGGCCACGGACGCCCCGACTGGCTGCGCGACGTGATGGGCGAATCGCTGGCGGCGGTGCGGCGCGGCATGGACCTGCAGGGGGTGTGCCTGTTTCCCGCCGTGGACATGCCGGACTGGCATACCGGCGAATGGGTGGGCAACGGCATCTGCGACGTGCACGAGGACGGCGGTGAGCTCAAGCGGGTGCCGAACCAGGCCTATGTCGACGAGCTGCGGCGCTGGCAGAAGGAACTGAACCGGGTGACCAGCCTGGACGAGGATCCGTTCAGCGATCCGGTGGAATTGCAGGATGTGGTCGATGCGGCGCACCGGCTGGACATCCGGCCGGACAAGGACTGGGCTTGATGTTCGTTCGCATGGGGGTCAGGTCTGACATTCGGACACAAGCTCAACATTAAAGCTCGAGCAAGCCGAAGTTGGAAGTGCGGCGGAAGCGTGGATTAACGCAGAGCTCGTGTCTGAATGTCAGACCTGACCCTGATGCTCTGACCCTGATGCTCTAGCGCCGCCCACGGTAAGGCTCGCATCCGATGCCATCGCCGTCGCGGTCGAGGTGGGGGCCATAGCCAGGCTCTCCGATGCGTACCGGCGCAGCGCCTGCCGCCCGCGCTTCCGTGCAGTTTTTATAAGCACCGCTGCTGCGCATGCCTCCCTGCGGGCCTGTGTTTAGGGGCGCCAGGCCCTGGGCAGAGGCATACGATGGGGAAACCGGCTGCCTGGCAGGACTGCGGTGGCAATGGTAGTCACCGGTCTTGCGGTTGACGTGGCAACCGTCCGCATTCAGGCCGCCGCCATGGGCACTGGCCCCGAGGGAGAATACCGAAGCGCCCAGCGCGACCAATAGCCGAAAGATTGTCTTCATCTGCACATCCCACCCTATCCGAATCGCTCGAACATCCTGACCAAGTCTCATGAATACCTGGTAACCCGATTCGATATTAGTGAGTGATGGGGTTTCGCGCAAGAAATAGTCGAGGACGGAATGGCATTAATGCTGATCGGATAGCCATTCGAGCAGATCGGTCACGCCGATATCGACGCCCGATTGCGACAACAGGGTGCTGGTCTGGCCGCGGTGATGGGTTTGGTGATTGAAGAAGTGCAGCAGCAGGCTGCCGAAATGCTTCCGGTTGTCGCCGCGTGCGTTTTTGTACGAGAGGGGCTGGGCCAGGTCGCGGTCCGACACCTCTGCCGCGAAGGCCGTGATGATCGCATCGATCCGCACGCGGTGCTGGTGCAGCACAGGCAGGTCGTCGCTGTAGCGGTAGGTCAGGCCGGTGGGCGCGGGCATGTCGGCCATCGCTTGCAAGGAAGCGAAGGCCGAAGGATGCCCCATGAAGCGGCGCAGCCAGATGGCGTCTCCGGCCACGATGTGGTTCAGGGTGCCCATGATCGAACCAAAGAAGGCGCCCCGTTCGGCGAGCAGTTCCTCCATCGGCAAGCGCGCGGCGGCGGTATACAGCCGGCCGTTCATGGCCGCGTTGTAGGACGCCAGCAGGACGATATCGTCGCGGGTCGGCATGCGTGTTTGTCTCCTGATGCCCGGTACGTGAAGAACGAAGGCTGGCAACCAGTGTACAGGCAAGGCATGCGATCGGCCACGGCGTCGCCGCCAAGCAGGCCCGAGCTCAGGGCAAGGGCCGGCGCATGGCCAGAACCTGCTGTCCTTCGGCCAGGTACGACGCCAGTCGCTGCGCCAGGAAGGCCGGCAGTTCTGCGCTCGACACTACTTCGAAGCCTGCAGCCGAGTAGAAATCGACCAGATGGGTGTAGGGAAGGCAGAAAGCCTGCTGCCGGTCCAGATGGGGCCGGCAGGCGGCCAGCAGCCTCGCGCCGATTCCTTGCCGCTGGAAGCCTTGCTTGACCTGCATCCCACGCAAGACCGTTACCTGCTCTTCGCTGCACAGGCGTACGACGCCGACGACGCGTCGGCCGGCCTTTGCCACGATCAGCGTAGCTCCGGGCTCGACCGGAGCACCATACCCGGCTTCGCGATACAGCTCGACGACACCCCTTACATCCAGGGGGCTTGCTTCGCAAACTTCTATCATCTGTCAACACCCCCGGCCGATACTGAGCGCATGCATTCTGCCCAGTGTACGCCGTCTATCGGGCGTGACAGACTGAATGACATAAAAAAAAGCGGGCCGAAGCCCGCTTCTGATGACGCTGCGTTAACGATCAGCGCTTGTCGATGCCCGGCACGTCACGCACCGGCGAACCCACGAACAGCTGGCGCGGACGGCCGATCTTCTGTTCCGGATCGGCGATCATTTCGTTCCACTGGGCGATCCAGCCGATGGTACGGGCCATCGCGAAGATGCCGGTGAACAGCGAGACCGGGATGCCCAGGGCCGACTGCACGATGCCCGAGTAGAAGTCGACGTTCGGGTACAGCTTGCGCGAGACGAAGTATTCGTCTTCCAGCGCGATGCGTTCCAGTTCCATCGCCAGCTTGAACAGCGGGTCGTCCTGCAGGCCCAGCTCGTTCAGCACTTCGTGGCAGGTTTCGCGCATCAGCTTGGCGCGCGGGTCGAAGTTCTTGTAGACGCGGTGGCCGAAGCCCATCAGCTTCACGCCCGAGTTCTTGTCCTTGACCTTCTCGATGAAGGCCGGGATGTTCTCGACCGAGCCGATTTCCTTCAGCATGGTCAGTGCGGCTTCGTTCGCGCCGCCGTGCGCCGGGCCCCACAGGCAGGCGATGCCGGCAGCGATACAGGCGAACGGGTTGGCGCCCGACGAACCGGCCAGGCGGACGGTCGAGGTCGACGCGTTCTGCTCGTGGTCGGCGTGCAGGATCAGGATGCGGTCCAGGGCGCGCACCAGCACGTCGTTGACCTTGTACTCTTCGCACGGGTTGGCGAACATCATGTACATGAAGTTGGCGCTGTACGACAGGTCGTTGCGCGGGTACATGAACGGCTGGCCGACCGAGTACTTGTATGCCATCGCGACCAGGGTCGGCAGCTTGGCGATCAGGCGGATGGCCGAGATCTCGCGCTGCTTCGGATCGTTGATGTCCAGCGAGTCGTGGTAGAACGAGGCCAGCGCGCCGACGGTGCCGACCAGGACCGACATCGGGTGCGCGTCGCGGCGGAAGCCGCGGAAGAAGAAGTTCATCTGCTCGTGAATCATCGTGTGACGGGTCACGGTGTTCTCGAACTCGGCCTTCTGGGCGGCGTTCGGCAGTTCGCCGTTCAGCAGCAGGTAGCAGGTTTCCAGGAAGTCGCAGTTGACGGCCAGCTGCTCGATCGGGTAACCGCGGTACAGCAGTTCGCCCTTGTCACCGTCGATGTAGGTGATGCTCGAGTTGCACGAGGCAGTCGACATGAAGCCAGGGTCGTAGGTGAACTTGCCGGTCTGGCCGTACAGCTTGCGGATGTCGATGACGTCCGGGCCGATGGTGCCTTTGTAGATCGGCATGTCGACCGACGGGCTGCCGTCGGAGAACGACAGGGTGGCTTTGGTATCAGAGATATTCATGGCACTTCCTTCTTGTGGGAGTGGATCTAAAAACAATGTCGAAATCTGGCTGCGAAGTTCATCCGAACTACGCCTGCCGCAGGCGCGCCAGCAAGGCGCGCACGTGCGGCTGGTCGACCTCGCCTTCGGGCTCGGCCCGGCCCAGCAGCAGGTCCATCAGCGGGTTGTCCGCCAGGTCCAGCAAGCGGGTCAGCGCATCGACTTCCTCGTCGCTCAATTCTTCTTCATGCGCATCCAGGAAGCGCGTGAGGATCAAATCGTTCTCGAGGAGGCCACGGCGGGCGCGCCAGCGCAAGCGGGCGCGGTTCGTGGGGTCGGATTGATGCGTTTTCACTAGAGTCCGTTGTTGGGTCAACATCATACTCCGCATGCCAGGATAAGGCAGTACGGTACTTTTACTGTATTTGCGGCATCTTTAACGTACGGATGCTGCGAGTTGCTGCTTGATGCTTGCAATGCACCGCGTGGGCGGGAGACCCGCCCACCCTACAGGTATCGTGGATCTCGTAGGGTGGGCGGCTTTGCCGCCCACGCGGTCAACCGGCGTTCGCGGTGTCGAACGCGATTTAAATCGCGCGACGAACCAGCAGTTCCTTGATCTTGCCGATCGCCTTGTTCGGATTCAGGCCCTTCGGGCACACGTCCGTGCAGTTCATGATCGAGTGGCAGCGGAACAGGCGGTACGGGTCTTCCAGGTTGTCCAGGCGCTCGTTGGTGGCTTCGTCGCGCGAGTCGGCGATGAAGCGGTAGGCCTGCAGCAGGCCGGCCGGGCCGACGAACTTGTCCGGGTTCCACCAGAACGACGGGCACGAGGTCGAGCAGCAGGCGCACAGGATGCATTCGTACAGGCCGTCGAGCTCTTCGCGCTCTTCCGGCGTCTGCAGGCGTTCCTTCTCCGGCTTGATCGAGTCGTTGATCAGGTACGGCTTGATCGAGTGGTACTGCTTGAAGAAGTTGGTCATGTCGACGATCAGGTCGCGCACCACCGGCAGGCCCGGCAGAGGACGCAGCACGATCGGCTGGGTCAGCTCGTTCAGGTTGGTGGTGCAGGCCAGGCCGTTCTTGCCGTTGATGTTCATTGCGTCCGAACCGCACACGCCTTCGCGGCAGGAGCGGCGCAGGGCCAGCGAATCATCGACGTCGGACTTGATGCGCTGCAGGACGTCGAGCAGCATCTTGTCGGTGTCTTGCAGCTCGACGGTGACGTCTTGCATGTAAGGCTTCGTATCCTTGTCCGGATCGTAGCGGTAGATCTTCAGTTGGACGGTGCGTGCCATGTTTTTACCTGTTTTCACGGGCTGCGAACGGTGTCGCAGCCCTTCACAAAATTAGAAAGTACGGGCCTTCGGCTTGAAGGTGTCGACGGTCAGCGGCTTCTGCACCACCGGCTTGTACTCGAGGCGGTTGCCTTCCGAGAAGAACAGGGTGTGCTTCATCCAGTTCTCGTCGTCGCGGTTCGGGTAGTCGCTGTGGGCGTGGGCGCCGCGCGATTCCGGGCGGGCCGCGGCCGACACGATGGTCGCCTTGGCGGTCTCGATCAGGTTGTCGAGTTCCAGCGCTTCCACGCGGGCGGTGTTGAACACCTTCGACTTGTCCTTGAACGAGACGTGCTTGCGGCGCTCGTCCAGCTTCATGATTTCCTTGACGCCCGCATCGAGCAGTTCCTGGGTGCGGAACACGCCGCAGTACTTCTGCATGGTGGCGCGGATGTCGTTGGCGACGTGCTGGACCTTCTCGCCGCCGGTCGAGGTCTCGAGGCGGTTCAGGCGGTCCATGCCGAAGTCGGCGGCGTCCTTCGGCAGCGGCTTGTTGACCTTCTGCTTCAGGTTCGATGCGACAACGTGGTTGCCGGCCGCGCGGCCGAACACCACCAGGTCGAGCAGCGAGTTGGTGCCCAGGCGGTTGGCGCCGTGCACCGAGACGCAGGCGCACTCGCCGATCGCGTACAGGCCGTTGACGATCTTCTGGCCACCGGTACCGTCAGGTGCGACGACCTGGCCGTGGATGTTGGTCGGGATGCCGCCCATCTGGTAGTGGATGGTCGGAACGACCGGGATCGGTTCCTTGGTGGCGTCGACGTTGGCGAACTTGTGGCCGATTTCCAGGATCGACGGCAGGCGCTTCTCGATGGTGTCCTTGCCGATGTGGCGCAGGTCCAGCAGCACGTGGTCCTTGTTCGGACCGCAGCCGCGGCCTTCCTTGATCTCCTGGTCCATCGAGCGCGAGACGAAGTCGCGCGGCGCCAAGTCCTTCAGGGTCGGCGCGTAGCGCTCCATGAAGCGTTCGCCGTTCGAGTTGATCAGGATACCGCCCTCGCCGCGCACGCCCTCGGTGATGAGGACGCCCGCGCCGGACACGCCGGTCGGGTGGAACTGCCAGAACTCCATGTCCTGCAGCGGCAGGCCGGCGCGTGCGGCCATGCCCATGCCGTCGCCGGTGTTGATGAAGGCGTTGGTCGATGCGGCGAAGATGCGGCCTGCGCCGCCGGTGGCGAAGATGGTGGTCTTCGCTTCCAGGATCATCACGTCGCCGGTTTCCATTTCCAGGGCCAGCACGCCGAGCACGTCGCCGTCGGCGTCGCGGATCAGGTCGAGGGCCATCCACTCGACGAAGAAGTGGGTGCGGGCGCGCACGTTACGCTGGTACAGGGTGTGCAGCAGCGCGTGGCCGGTACGGTCGGCCGCGGCGCAGGCGCGCTGGACCGGCTTCTCGCCGAAGTTCGCGGTGTGGCCGCCGAACGGACGCTGGTAGATGGTGCCGTCCGGGTTGCGGTCGAAGGGCATGCCGAAGTGTTCGAGTTCGTACACGACCTTGGGGGCTTCGCGGCACATGAATTCGATCGCATCCTGGTCGCCCAGGTAATCGCCACCCTTGACGGTGTCGAACATGTGCCAGTACCAGTCGTCTTCGCTCATGTTGCCCAGCGAAGCACCGATGCCGCCCTGGGCAGCCACGGTGTGCGAACGGGTCGGGAACACTTTCGACAGCACCGCGACGTTCAGGCCGGCTTCGGCCAGTTGCAGCGATGCGCGCATGCCGGAACCACCGGCGCCAACGATGACCGCGTCAAAGCGGCGGGTAGGGATTGCAGTTTTGATTGCTGCCACGATTACACACTCCAGAGAATTTGCACGGTCCAGGCGGCGCAGGCGAGCAGCCAGAAAATGGTCGCCAGTTGCAGGATCAGGCGCAGGCCGGCCGATTTGACGTAGTCCATCCAGATGTCACGGACGCCGACCCAGGCGTGGTAGAACAGGCCCAGGAAGGTCACCAGCGCGAACAGCTTGAACCACTGGCGGGCGAACAGGCCGGCCCAGCCTTCATACGTGAAATTCTGGCCGGTGAGGAAAGCGACCAGCAGAACGACCGTGAACACGGCCATGACGATGGCGGTGACGCGCTGCGCCAGCCAGTCCTTGACGCCGTAGTGGGCGCCGACGACGAGGCGGCGCGGTCCGATATTATTCTTGTTTGCCATGATTAAAAGACTCCGAACAGTTTCAGTGCAACCAGCGCGGTCAGGGCCAGGCTGATGACCAGCACCCAGCGGGCGGTCTTCTGGGCGGCATCCTTGTCCAGGGCCAGGTGGTTGTCCATGAACAGGTGACGCACGCCGGCGACGAAGTGGTGCAGGTATGCCCAGGACAGACCCAGGATGATGATTTTCGCGAACGAGTTGCCCACGACGCCACGGAAGTGCTCGAACGAGATTTCCGACATCAGGCTTTCCTGGAACAGGTACAGCAGGAACGGCAGGAACAGGAACAGACCAGCGCCGCTCACGCGGTGCAGGATCGACACGATGGCCGATGGTGGCATGCGATATTTACCAGTAATATCTCCAATGCCAACGTTGCGGAACTCCGGCCGCCCTTTTTTTGCAGCTTCTCTCACGGCTTCGGACATGAAACACCTCCCTCTATGACGACAGTTTTTAGTGAACCCTTCATTTTCGCCGATTTTGTGACGGGTGACCAAGCATCCAGTGATGGATAACCGGGGCATCCCTGCGGCGAACCGGGCAGTGTTCGTCGCGTACGCAAAACCAACTTATTTTAATCGCTTGGAGCGATCGCTGCAGAGGGCCACTCGGTCCACCACAGTTGGCGCCGGTTCACCGGCGCCCCTACGGTTATCTCTTATGACAACTCGTTCTGGTAATGGTGGCGAGCGGTCGAATAAATTCCACGCCGCAACTCCACCGGTTTGTCTCCATAACTGAACGACACCCGATCCGCGCACAGCAGCGGCGTGCCTTCCGGCACCTTCAGGTGTTCGCTGGCTGCCGCGTCCGCCGCCACCGCGCGGATCTTCTCGGTCGCCCGGATCATGCGGGTGCCGAATTCCGACTCGAACAGTCCGTACATCGGCCCCTTGTACTCCACCAGGCGCTCCGCCGTCAGTCCCTTGAACAGCTGACCCGGCAGCCACAGCTCTTCCAGGATGGTCGGCACCCCGTCGAAGGACTGCACGCGCTTGATGTAGACCACGGCGTCGCCCGACTTCAGCTCGAGCAGGCGCGCGACCTCGGAGGTGGCGCGGATGCGCAGCACGGCGATCAAGCGGTTGTCCGGGTGATGGGGGACGCCCTCGTCGGGCATCAGGCGCAGGAAGCGGAAGTGGGCGCGCTCCTCGGCATGGGTGGCGACAAAAGTGCCCTTCCCCTGCCGGCGCACCACCAGGTTCTCGGCCGCCAGCTCGTCGATCGCCTTGCGCACCGTGCCCTGGCTGACCTTGAAGCGCCCGGCCAGCTCGACTTCGCTCGGCATCAGCTCGCCGGGCTTCCACTCGCCCGACTGCAGGCTTTGCGTGATCAGGGCCTTGATCTGCTGGTACAACGGACGAAACGACGGCGATGCGTCGGTACCGGTTGCATCGCTGCTGTTGGGCGAAATGGGGCTCATAGACCGCGATTTCACCACAAAACCAGCCTCTACGTCCAGTATATGACCGCCAAGACATGTGTCTTATATAAGACATATGATATGAATTGACAGACAGAACAGTCGAGGCATACACTCGCGGTCGGTTTGGACCTCCGCGCCTACCTTGTCGCTACGCGCGCGATATCCAATTGACACGGTGCGCTTTTGGTATCATTGCAGCTTCCCGAATACGCACCCTCGGCTCGACCGCTGTAGTTCGAACGATTTTTTCCCACTTTGGAGATTCATCATGGCAAAAACCCCAATGCGCGTCGCCGTTACCGGCGCAGCCGGCCAGATCGGCTATTCCCTGCTGTTCCGCATCGCCAACGGCGACATGCTGGGCAAGGACCAGCCGGTCATCCTGCAGCTGCTCGAGATCGACAACGAGAAGGCACAGAAGGCGCTCAAGGGCGTCATGATGGAAATCGACGACTGCGCATTCCCGCTGCTGGCCGGCATGACCGCCCACGCCGACCCGATGACCGCCTTCAAGGATGCCGACGTGGCCCTGCTGGTCGGCGCCCGCCCGCGCGGCCCTGGCATGGAACGCAAGGACCTGCTGGAAGCCAACGCCCAGATCTTCACCGTGCAGGGCAAGGCCCTGGACGCGGTCGCCTCGCGTGACGTGAAAGTGCTGGTGGTCGGCAACCCGGCCAACACCAACGCCTACATCGCCATGAAGTCGGCCCCGAACCTGCCGGCCAAGAACTTCACCGCCATGCTGCGCCTGGACCACAACCGCGCCCTGTCGCAGGTTGCCGCCAAGCTGAACAAGCCGGTCGGCGCCATCGAGAAGATGGCCGTGTGGGGCAACCACTCGCCGACCATGTACGCCGACTACCGCTTCGCGACCGTCGACGGCCAGCCGGTCAAGGACCTGATCAACGACGACGTCTGGAACCGCGACACCTTCCTGCCGACCGTCGGCAAGCGCGGCGCCGCCATCATCGAAGCGCGCGGCGCATCGTCGGCAGCCTCGGCCGCCAACGCGGCGATCGACCACGTGCGCGACTGGGTGCTGGGCACCGGCGGCAAGTGGACCACCATGGGCATCCCGTCGGACGGTTCGTACGGCATCCCGGAAGGCACCATGTTCGGCTTCCCGGTGACCACCGAGAACGGCGAGTACAAGATCGTCCAGGGCCTGGAAATCGACGCCTTCTCGCAGGAACGCATCAACCTGACGCTGAAAGAGCTCGAAGAAGAGAAGGCCGGCGTCGCTCACCTGCTGGCTTAAGTATTAACGGCGCGGCCACCCGGCCGCGCCAACCGTGCCATGCCGGCGCTTTCCAGGCGCATGGCATGGCCGAATCGTTTCAAGACATACCATGCATCCTTCCGAGGTTTTATTCCAGGGCAAACGCCAGCCGCTCCTTCTTCCCGCCTGCGACCACTACGCCGGCTCGGAGAAGCTGATGCGCAAATCGATGGCCCTGCAACAAGAGCTTGGGCCGGTTTTCGACATCACCTTCGATTGCGAGGACGGCGCCGTCGCGGGTAGCGAAGCGGCGCACGCCACGCTGGTGGCCAGCCTCGTCAACAGCAGCGACAACCGCTTCAACCGCATCGGCGTGCGCCTGCACGACACCGGCAGCCCGCACTTCGCGAACGACGTCGCCACCATCGTCGGCAGCGCCGCCGAACGCCTGGCCTACGTGGTGCTGCCGAAAGTCGAAAGCGCCGACGAAGTGATCCGCGCCATCGACCTGATCAACGAACATGCGGTCAAGGCCGGCCGCAACGATCTTCCCGTGCACGTGCTGATCGAGACCCATTGCGCCCTGCGCGAAGCCTACGACATCGCCGCCCTGCCCCAGGTCGAGTGCCTGTCCTTCGGCATCATGGACTTCGTTTCCGCCCACTACGGCGCGGTGCCGGCCAGCGCCATGCGCACCCCGGGCCAGTTCACGCACCCGCTGGTGGTGCGCGCCAAGCTCGAGATGGTGGCGGCCTGCCATGCGCACGGCAAGGTGGCCTCGCATAACGTCACCACCGACATCAAGGACAGCGCGGTGGTCGCCAACGACGCCCAGCGCGCCGGCGCCGAATTCGGTTTCACGCGGATGTGGAGCATCCATCCGGACCAGATCAAGCCGATCCTGAAGGCCTTCACGCCACGCCTGTCGGAAGTGAACGAAGCCACCAATATCCTGACCGAGGCCATGGCGGCGCAATGGGGGCCGATCGCGCAACACGGCCGCTTGCACGACCGCGCGAGCTACCGATATTATTGGACCGTGTTGCAGCGCGCAAAACTGGCTGGCCTGGCGCTGCCGGAAGCCGCTGCGGCGATCGTCAACCTCACGGATTCCAACTGATGGCCACCCTCCTCTCCCGCATCCTTGCCGCCGGCGTATTCGCCGTTGCGGCCGCAGGCGTCTGCACCAGCGCAGCCGCCGCTCCCGAAAAACATCCGAAGGCCGACAAGGTCCAGAAGGCCAAGGCCAAAGCCAAGCCGGCATCGAAGGCAAAGAAAGCCGCCGTCGCAGGCACCGCCGCCGCGGCCGCCGCCGCCGCCCCGGTGTATGGCGCCGATGTCATCGACGAACCGGACATCACCGACACGGTCGTCACCGACTACGCTTGCGAACTCGGCAACAAGATCACGATCTACACGAACGCGACGGACAGCGAGCACATCGCCCTGCGCTGGAAGAAGCGCCTGCACCGCCTGAGCCGCGTGGGCACCACCACCGGCGCGCAGCGCTTCGAGAATCCGCACTGGGGCCTGATCTGGATCGGCATCCCGGCCAAGGGCATGCTGCTGGATTCGAAGCTGAACCGCCAGTTGGCCAACGAATGCAAGAACGCCGAGCAGGCGGCGCCGATCGTGGCGGCGGCGCCTGCTCCAACGAATGGCTGATCCGCGGCTGAACCCCGTCGGATCGCCTGTGTGTAATAGCAGTACCGGAATAACAACACATATCCCCACTGAAGGAGAGATTATGTCTCGCAACACCCTGAACACACTGAAGGAATTCCCGGTCGGCGCCGGCCAGAACGGCCAGTACTACTCGCTGCCGGCGCTGGGCGAAGCCCTCGGTGTGAACCTGTCGCGCCTGCCGGTGTCGATCCGTATCGTCCTCGAGTCCGTCCTGCGTAACTGCGACGGCAAGAAGGTCACCGAAGAGCACATCAAGCAGCTGGCCAACTGGGGCCCGACCGCCGAGCGCACCGAAGAGATCCCCTTCGTCGTGGCCCGCGTCGTGCTGCAGGACTTCACCGGCGTGCCGCTGCTGGCCGACCTGGCCGCCATGCGCAACGTCGCCGCCAAGATGGGCGCCGATCCGAAGAAGATCGAGCCGCTGGTGCCGGTCGACCTGGTGGTCGACCACTCGGTCACCATCGACCACTTCCGCGAGCCGGGCGCGCTGGACCTGAACATGAAGCTGGAATTCCAGCGCAACAACGAGCGCTACCAGTTCATGAAGTGGGGCATGCAGGCATTCGACACCTTCGGCGTCGTGCCGCCGGGCTTCGGCATCGTCCACCAGGTCAACCTGGAGTACCTGGCGCGCGGCGTCATGAAGCAGGGCGAGGTGTTCTACCCTGACACCCTGGTGGGCACCGACTCGCACACCACCATGATCAACGGCGTCGGCGTGGTCGGCTGGGGCGTGGGCGGCATCGAAGCCGAGGCAGGCATGCTCGGCCAGCCGGTCTACTTCCTGACCCCGGACGTCATCGGCGTCAACCTGAAGGGCAAGCTGCGCGAAGGCTGCACTGCGACCGACCTGGTGCTGACCGTCACCGAAATGCTGCGCCGTGAAAAAGTTGTCGGCAAGTTCGTCGAGTTCTTCGGCGAAGGCACCCGCTCGCTGTCGACCACCGACCGCGCCACCATCGCCAACATGGCGCCGGAATACGGCGCGACCATGGGCTTCTTCCCGGTGGACGAAGCGACCGTCGACTACTTCCGCGGCACCGGCCGTACCGAAGAAGAACTGGCTGCCTTCGAGAACTACTACAAGGCCCAGGGCATGTTCGGCATCCCGCAGGAAGGCGAGATCGACTACACCCGCGTGCTGGAACTGGACCTGTCGACCGTGACCCCGTCGCTGGCCGGCCCGAAGCGCCCGCAGGACCGTATCGAACTGGGCAACGTGAAGAACACCTTCACCGAACTGTTCAGCAAGCCGACCACCCAGAACGGCTTCAACAAGTCGCCCGAGGAACTGTCGAAGGTCTACGAGACCACCAACGGCGTGCGCGTGAAGAACGGCGACGTCCTGATCGCCGCGATCACCTCGTGCACCAACACCTCGAACCCGAGCGTGCTGCTGGCCGCCGGCCTGCTGGCCAAGAAGGCGGTCGAGCGCGGCCTGACCGTGGCGCCGCACATCAAGTCCTCGCTGGCTCCTGGCTCGCGCGTGGTCACCGAGTACCTGACCGCCGCCGGCCTGCTGCCCTACCTGGAGAAACTGGGCTTCGGCGTCACCGCCTACGGCTGCACCACCTGCATCGGCAACGCCGGCGACCTGACCCCGGAACTGAACGCCGCGATCATCGAGAACGACATCGTCGCCTCGGCCGTCCTGTCGGGCAACCGTAACTTCGAAGCGCGTATCCACCCGAACATCCGTTCGAACTTCCTGGCCTCGCCGCCGCTGGTCGTCGCCTACGCGATCGCCGGCAACATGACCCGCGATCTGATGAGCGAGCCGGTCGGCAAGGACACCAACGGTGTCGACGTCTACCTGGGCGACATCTGGCCGTCGTCGCAGGAAGTGGGCGAACTGATGCGCTTCGCGATGAACTCGGAAGTCTTCAAGAAGAACTACGCCGACGTCAAGGGCAACCCGGGCGAACTGTGGGAGCGTGTGTCCTCGACCGAGGGCCAGGTCTACAACTGGCCTGAATCGACCTACATCGCCGAGCCGCCGTTCTTCGCCGACTTCGAGATGACCCCGAAGGCAGCCGCCACCGGCATCTCGGGCGCGCGCGCCCTGGGCGTGTTCGGCGACTCGATCACCACCGACCACATCTCCCCGGCCGGTTCGATCAAGGAAGACGGCCCGGCAGGCAAGTGGCTGAAGGAACATAATGTCCTGAAGGCGGACTTCAACTCCTACGGCTCGCGCCGCGGCAACCACGAGATCATGATGCGCGGCACCTTCGCCAACGTGCGCATCAAGAACAAGATGATCCCCCCGAAGGCGGACGGTTCGGCGGTCGAAGGCGGCATCACCATCCACCAGCCGTCGGGCGAACAGCTGTCGATCTACGACGCGGCCATGAAGTACATCGCCGAAGGCACCCCGACCATGATCTTCGGCGGCGAAGAGTACGGCACCGGCTCGTCGCGCGACTGGGCCGCCAAGGGCACCCAGCTGCTGGGCGTGAAGGCCGTGATCTGCCGTTCGTTCGAGCGCATCCACCGCTCGAACCTGGTGGGCATGGGCGTGCTGCCGCTGCAGTTCATCGGCAACGACAGCGTTGAAAGCCTGGGCATCACCGGCAAGGAAACCTACGACCTGAAGGGCCTGGAAGGCGAGATCAAGCCACAACAACTGGCCACCCTGGTGATCCACCGTGAAAACGGCGAATCGCAGGAAGTGCAAGTGCTGCTGCGTATCGACACCCCGATCGAAGTCGACTACTACAAGCATGGCGGCATCCTGCCGTTCGTGCTGCGCCAGCTGCTGGCTGCGTAAATGGAAGGGCCCGCGCGAGCGGGCTGCTGACACACAAAAGGCTGGAGCCCGCACGGGTTCCGGCCTTTTGTTCATTTGGGGCGCTTCAGGTTTACAATGCTGACCTGAACTTTTTTCGCGTCACTATGCTCAATCCAAAGGTTTTCCGCTCGAGCAAGGCTTGCTCAGGCAAGCTTGCCGCTGCCTTCCTCGCGCTCTTGTGCCTTCTGGGCTTGCTCGCCGTCCCCGCGGGCGCGCAGCCGCAGCCCGTGCGCGTCGGCCTCGATGCCGAATTCGGGCTGGACAACAGCACCTCGGCCCAGGCCGTCGAACTGGGCATGCGCACCGCCATCGCCGAGATCAACCGCGCCGGCGGCGTGCTGAAAGGCCGGCCGATCGAGCTGGTCACCAAGGATCACCGCTCGATCCCGGCCCGCGGCATCCGCAATATCGAGGAATTCGCCCGCATGCCCGAGCTGGTTGCCGTGTTCGGCGGCCGCTTCAGTCCCGTCGTCATCGAAGAGCTGCCGACCCTGAAAGCGACCAGGACCCTGTTCATGGCGACCTGGTCCTCGGCCGACGCCATCATCGACAACGGCATGCGGCCCAATTACGTGTACCGCCTGTCGCTGCGCGACAGCCTGGCCATGCCCAAGCTGCTGCAGACGGCGCGCAAGCGCGGCTTGCCGAAGGTCGGGCTGCTGCTGACCAACACCTCTTGGGGGCGCAGCAACCTGGCTGCGGCCGAAAAGTTTGCCGACTCAAACAAGGACATCACGATCGTGCAGACCGCCTGGTACAACTGGCGCGACCAGACCCTGGTGGCCAAGTACAATGCGCTGCGCAGCGCCGGCGCCCAGGTGATCGTGCTGGTCGCCAACGACGACGAAGCGGCCGTGCTGGTGCGCGAAGTGGCTGCGCTGCCCAAGGCCGAGCGCGTGCCGATCCTGAGCCACTGGGGCGTCACCGGCGGCGAATTCGTGCGCCAGGCAGGACCTGCGCTGAACCAGGTGGACTTTTCCGTCATCCAGACCTTTTCCTTCTTCCGGGCCGACCCGACCCAGCTCGAGCGCTTCATGCGCAACCTGGCCACCGTCTCGAAGCTGCGCCGCATCGAGGACATCCAGGGGCCGGTGGGCGTGGCCCACGCCTACGACCTGATGCACATCCTGGCCAAGGCGATCGACCTGGCCGGCAGCACCGACCGGAAGGCCGTGCGCGACGCCCTGGAAAGGCTGCGCACCCATCGCGGCCTGGTCAAGACCTACGCCCCGCCGTTTACCCCGACGCGCCATGAGGCGCTGGGCGCGCGCGAACTCCTGATCGCACGCTACCGTGCCGACGGCGTGATCGTGCCGACCGACGACTGATGATGGCGCCGTGGTCGACCTCCCGCACTGCGAGCCTGACGCAGCGTTTCGCCCTCGCCTCGGCGATCCTGGCCGGCGCCGCCGTGCTGCTGGTGGCGGCAGCCTCGTTCTGGCTGGTCAACCGCCAGCATGATGCGGCGCTTGCGCTGCTGCAGCAGCGCGAAGCGGCATTCAACGCACGCAGCGTCGGCAATGCCCTCACGACCCTGGTCACGCGCATGGGCGAAGTGGCGGACAGTCCGATCCTGGCGACCGGCCTGGTCGACAGCGCAGGGAAGGAAACCTATCTTGCCCCCTTCCTCGGCGGCCTGCGCCAGATCGCCGGCATTCCGGTCCAGGTCCTGTTCACCGACTTCGAAGGCAAGGCGGTGGCCGGCAACGGCCTCGAGCGCTTCGACGAAGAACAGCTGGCCTGGCTGCGCGAGCGCATCGATCGCGGCCTGGACCAGGCGGCCATCTTCGCGCGGCCGCAGGGCGCGGAGCTGGTCGGCGTCAGCCTGCTGCGCTATTCGCGCACCAATACACCCGAGGGCGCCCTGGTCTACAAGCTCAGGATCCAGGACCTGCACCCCGGCCCCTCGTCGACCCTGACGTGGCAGGGCCAGGCCGCGGCGCCGCGGGCGGAGCACATCCGGGAGGTGCCGGTGGCGGTGCCGGCCCAGCTTGCGCACCTGGGCCTGAAGCTGCGCGTGGATACGTCCGGGCTCGACGATGTCCTCGAGGAGCCCTCGTCCCAGTACGACCTGATCGGCGGGATCGCCGCGCTGATCGCGCTCGGGGTGTTCCTGCTCGGCTCGCGCCTGTCGCTCGGCCTGACCCAGGACCTGCGCAAGCTCGAACGCTTCGCCGGCAGGTTCGGCGAAGAAGGCATCACCGAGCACCGCGCCGAACTGGCCGGCAGCAGCGAAACGGTCACCCTCGCCCGCTCGATCAACCAGATGCTCGACCGCCTCCAGGAGCAGCAGGCGCACCTGCAGAGGGAGCACCGCCGCAAGGACGAGTTCCTGGCCATGCTGGCGCACGAACTGCGCAATCCGCTGGCGCCGATCAGCAGCGCCGCCCAGCTGCTGCGCATGCTGTTCGCCAACGAGCCCCGTGTCAAACAGGCGAGCGAAGTCATTTCGCGCCAGGTGACCCACATGACCCACCTGGTCGACGACCTGCTGGACGTGTCGCGCGTCACGCGCGGCCTGGCCACGATCGACAAGACCGAGGTGGAACTCGGCGACGTGCTGCGCGAAGCGGTCGAGCAGGTCATGCCCGTGATCGAAGCCCGCGGGCACCGCCTGGCGCTGGACGGGCCGGACCGCCCCCTGCTGGTCAGCGGCGACCGCACCCGCCTGATCCAGGTGGCGGCCAACCTGCTGAGCAACGCGGCCAAGTACACGCCCGACGGCGGCAACTTGCGCGTCGCGCTGTGCGCGCACGCGGAGAGCGCGCTGCTGGAGGTGCAGGACAACGGGATCGGCATTGGTCCGGACCTGTTGCCCGTCGTGTTCGACCTGTTCACCCAGGGGCAGCGCACGCCGGACCGCGCCCAGGGCGGGCTGGGCCTGGGCCTGGCGTTGGTGAAGAAGCTGGTCGAGCTGCACGGCGGCACGGTCGACGCCCGCAGCGGCGGCGCCGACCAGGGCAGCACCTTCAGCGTGCGCCTGCCGCTGCTGGCGCACGCCGATGGCGCAACCAGCGCGAGCGCCACCGCCATTGCGGCGGGCTCGGCCGCCGGGCAGGCCCGCCGCATCCTGGTGGTGGACGACAACGTCGATGCCGCCAACACCCTCGCCCTGCTGCTCCAGAGCGCCGGACACGTGGTCACGACCGAGCATTCGGCACAGGCGGGGCTGGCGGCGGCCGTGCGCGAGGACTTCGACGTCATCCTGCTCGATATCGGCTTGCCGGACATGAGCGGGCATGAGCTGGCCGGCGCGTTGAAGCAGCAGCCGCGCAGCGCCGGCGCCCTGTTCGTCGCCGTCAGCGGCTACGGCCAGGAACAGGATCGGCGGATGTCGCTGGAGGCCGGCTTCGCGGCCCACCTGGTCAAGCCCGTGGTGGCGGAAGAACTGCTCGCGACCATCGCGGGCTGGCGCGATTGAGAAGAAATTTATTGAAACAAGCGTTCTGTACGTCCACGCACCGAGGAAGCGGGCGACCAGGAGGATGATGGCTTATCGGGAAAGCAGACAGCACGCGGGTCTGCACCCTCATTCCACAAGGAGGCCAACATGCTCTATACCATTGCAATCATCCTTCTCGTTCTGTGGGTGCTCGGCATGGTTACTTCGGTAGCCGGCGGACTGGTTCACCTGCTTCTCGTCGCCGCCGCCGTCGTCATCCTGATTCGCCTGTTCACCGGCAGAAAAGTACTTTGACGAACGACGTCATGCAATGACAACAGCCGGAATCCCCAGGGATTCCGGCCATCCCTACATCTCCGCCCACATCCTGAGCAGGTTGTGATAATGCCCGGTGATCCCCACGATGGCCTCGGTCTCGCCGTGCGCCGCCCGTAACTGCTGGATGTTGGTGTCCAGCTCGAAGAGCATGGCCCGCCTGCCGTCGTCGCGCACCATGCTCTGGGTCCAGAGGAAGGACGCCACCCGTTCGCCGCGCGTCACCGGCAGCACCTGGTGCACGCTCCCCGCCGGATACACGATCGCATCCCCGGCGGGCAGCTTCACTTCATGCGTGCCGTAGGCATCGACCACCACCAGCTCGCCGCCCTCGTAATCGTCCGGATCGCTCAAGAAAACAGTGGTCGACACGTCCGCCCTCAACGGCGGCAAGCCGCCGCGCTGGGGCCGGATCGCCCCGTCCACGTGCAGGCCGTAGTGCTCGCCCCCGCCATAGGCGTTGAAGTAAGGCGCCAGGATCCGCAAAGGCAGCACGTTTGAAAAGAACAGCGCGTTGTTCATGAGCGCCTGGCTCACCACCTGCCCCAGTTCCAGCGCCAAGGGCGAGCCTTCCTTGAGCTGGCGGTTGCGCTTGACCTGGGCGCCCTGCGAGCCGACGCTCTCGCGCCCGTCCACCCATTCGGGCGCCCCTTGCAGGCGGGCGCGGATGGCGGCGACCTGTTCGCGCCCGAGCACGCCGGGGATGTGCAGCATCATGGTTCGAATCCTCGTCAAAAGAAAAAAGCCCTCCCGATCATATCAGGAGGGCGAAGTCCGGTTGCCCGGCGGGGGTGGTGTTACTCTGCGGTGTCAGAACTTGAGGTTGGCCGTCAGGCTGGCCGAGCGGCCCGGGCCCACGCCGGCGTAGTGCGGCGACGAGACGCGGTCGAAGTACAGCTTGTCCGTCAGGTTCTGGATGTTCAGCTGGAAGGACACGTTCGGGTTCAGCACGTAGGTCGCCATCGCGTCGAAGCGGGTGTACGAAGGCGAGTATTTGGTGTTGTTCACGTTGGCGAACTGGCGGTCCACGAAGTTGGCGCCGCCGCCGATCGTCAATGCCCGGCTCACCGCGTAGGTGGTCCACAGCGAGGCGCTGTGTTTCGGCGTGGTCGGGAAGGCGTTGCCGTTGAACGGCGACGGGGTCCAGACCGGGCGCTGCGCGGTGCCGGTGTTGGCGTAGCCGTTGTCGGCGATGATGCCGTCCAGGTAGGTGTAGCCGCCGAACACGGTCCAGGCGTTGGTGATGCGGCCCGACAGGCCGAGTTCGACGCCCTTCATCTCCTTGCGGCCGACGTTCTGGCTGGTGCCGTCCGGCGCGGTGACGCGGGAATTGTCCATGTCGTTCTTGAACACCGCGGCGCTGAGCGACAGGCGCCCGCCCGGCAGCACTTCCCACTTGGTGCCCAGTTCGATGCTGCGGCTGGTCTGCGGCTGCAGGTTCTGCACCGCCACGCTCAGGGCATCCAGGCCGTCGCCGCCGTCGTTGCCCGGCGGGGTGGCCGAGGTCGCCCACGACAGGTAGATGCTGCCGTTCGCCTTCGGCTTGTACACCAGGCCGGCCTGGTAGGTGTCGAAGCTCGACTCGACGCGGGCACGGGTGGCCGCGCCGCCGGCCGTGGCCGGCGAGGTGTGCAGGGAGCTCGAGAAGTCGTCCCAGCGCGCGCCCAGGTTGAGCAGCCACTGCGGGCTGAACTCGATGGTGTCGAAGCCGTACACGGCGCGGGTGCGGGTCACGACGTCGGTCCTGGCCGGCGACACGCTGCGGGTATACACCCACGGGTCGTAGGGATTCGGGTTGACCAGGGTGGTGCAGTTGTACAGGGTGGCGGCGCCGGCGCTCGGGCAGGTGAAGGTACCGGTCAGCGGATTGTTGGTGCCCGGCGTGAACACGTAGGTGCCGCGCTCGGTGTCCTCGCGCGAGAACTCGACGCCGACGTTGAAGCTGTGCTTGATTCCGGCGGTGGCGAAGTTGCCGGTCAGGCTGGTGGCGTTGGCCAGGGTCCGGGTATCGACCAGGCGGGTGTTGGCGCGGCGCCAGACGTTGCCGTACACGACGGTGTTGCCTTTCGAATCGTCCGGCTGCGTGTAGACGTAATCCTGGCCGGTCTTGCCCCAGCGGCTGACGTTGCGGATGGCCAGGTTCGGGCTGAACGCGTGGCGCAGGTCGACGGTGGCGACGTCGGTCTCGGTATCACGGAAATCGCGGTTCTTGAGGCCGTAGAAGGCGTCGCGGTCCACCGTGAACGGGGTGCCGCCGCCGTTGCGCGCCGTGTTGGGGCCGCTGGTGACCGGGTTGTTGAACGGGATGCCGGAATCCGGGATCTCGTTGCTTTCCATATGGTAGTAGCTCAGGATCGCACGGGTCGGACCGTTCAGGCCAAAGGTGACGGTCGGCGCGATGCCCCAGCGTTCCGTGTTCACGACGTCGCGGCCGGGAACGTCGTTGGCGTGCACCATCGCGTTCAGGCGGAAGGCCGTGTTCTCATTGATGACGCGGTTGATGTCGGCGGTGGCGCGGCCGTACTTGTCGGTGCCGAGGCCCACGGTGGCATTGCTGAAGTTGCTGTCCTTGGCGGTCTTGGTGACGATGTTGATGCCGCCGCCGGCCGAGGAGCGGCCGCCCAGCGCCGAGTTCGGGCCCTTGACCACTTCGACCTGCTCGATCGCGAAGATCTCGCGCGACTGCGAGCCGGAATCGCGCACGCCGTCGATGTAGGTGTCGGTCTGGGCGTTGTAGCCGCGGATGAACAGGTTGTCGCCCACCGGGTTGCCGCCTTCGGAAGCGCCGATGGTAATGCCCGGCACGGTGCGCAGCGCATCGGTGAGCGACACGGCGCCGGTCTGCGCGATGGTTTCCGAGGTCACGACCGTGACCGACTTCGGGGTGTCGAGCAGGGGCGCGGTGAACTTGTCCGAGCTCGATTTTGCCGGGCCCTGCACGGCGCGGTCGGCGCCGGCGTTCACGACCACCTTGGGCAGGCTGGCGCCCTCGGCCAGTTCCGGCGCCTCTTCCCTGCCCGCGGCCTGGGCCAGCGGCATGGCCAGGGTGGCCAATACCGCGATGGCGGAGGCCGACCTGAGGGGAGTGGAAGGACGGGAGTGTTTCTTGCTCTTGATGAAGGTGCTGCTTGCCTGAGGAGTGATCATGGTCGTTTTATTCTTGGATGAAAGTAAGGCGCGGGGCCTGAAGCAAACGCTAATGAGAACGATTCGCATTATCCTTTCTATTTAAACGTTTTGCAAGCGCCACGTCTTTACTTTCGCCTTCGCTTCCCAAGGAGCCCTCGTGTTCATGGCATATGGCCGAATCAACTACAATACCGGGGATATGGGTTTATCATGACCTTGACCATTATTTGAAAAGAGAGACCCCTAGCGCCATGCGTCGTCCTTCCAAAGATTCAACCCCCAAACTCTCCGCCGAAAGCCAGCGTCTCGTCAGCATTGCGCAAGCCATCATGCAGGCCGCCAGCCGCGTTGAAGAACGGACCTGGGAGCACCAACTGGACACGCAACTGCAGAAGCTGCTCAAGACCAACCACCAGGACAGCATCGATGCCGCGCTGAACGCCCTGTTCAAGGACGATCTCGCCTCGTACGACGTGCTGATGGATGCGGTCGAGGCCGTGAGCGAATCGGCCACCATGGTCGAGCAGCAGGACGGCCGCGACGTCACCTGGCAGGCCCTGCTGGTGGCCGCGCCGGTGCTCGCCTGGACCCGCTTCTCCATCGCCTCGGGCAATATCCCAGCCGAGATGCTGGCCACCCTGCAGGCGCACTTCTCGGCCCACCTGCTGGCCGAGGGCACCCGTATCTCGATGGCGCCCACGCTGTACTCGATCGACCAGTTGCCGCGCACCCACGCCGAGACCTATGCGCTGACGCACAAGCTGGCCGCCAGCGCCCACAAGGGCGGCACGATCAAGCCGGCCGCGCGCGCGGAAGAAACCGCGCCCTTCCTGGCCGACACCCGCTACCTGCTGGTGGCGATCGTCGCGCCGCAGGGCGCGCCGATGTTCCGCTGGCAGGAGCCGCAGCACCACATCGGCTTTGCCGAGGAGCGCAACCGCGCGCTGGAACAATGGCGCGCCCAGGGCACGGCCAACATCGCGCGCCTGCTGCCGGGCTGCGGCGTCGAACTGCTGCTGCCGGAAGCCTACTACGTGGCTTGCCGCGAGGCCGACAAGCTGATCCGCCCGATCTCGATCCGCGCCGCCGTCCACTACCTGACCCACACCCTGGGCGTGGAAGCCTCGGACCTGCGCGCCGTGATCGCCGGCTTCGGCGAGGAATCGAGCGACATCCAGATCGACGAATACCGCGTCTCCTTCACCATGCGCCAGGACAGCGACGTCATGTACGGCATCGTGTGGCCGCTGTACGGCCAGGAAGACGAGAACGGCACGCCGATGGAAGGCCCGTTCGCCACCGGCCCTGCCCCCTTGACCCCCATCAACGAGATCGTGGCCCACCTGAACGAGGCCGGCATCGCCCACGTCAAGCGCATCAACGAACGCTACGTCGCCGAATACTGCGACGACTGCGGCGGCCCGCTGTTCGCCGACCCGGCGGGCGAGCTGGTGCATGCCGAGATGCCGGAAGATACGCCGCCGGGGAGCGAGCACTTCCACTGAGCCCGGTTTGAGGTTTCTCGTAGGGAGGGAGGGTCTTCCCGCCCACCCTACATCCAGCACCCTGCTGCTGAACAATTACCATACGGAGACTCCCTCGATGCCGCGCCCCGCCGTCCGCCTCGCCCTCGCCACCCTCGCCCTCTGCACCGCCAGCCTCGCCCTCGCCGCACCGGCCAAATCCCCGCAGCAGCCGCGCAGCACCAGCATCAAGACCAAGTTCGACTACCTGACATTCCTGCCGAAGTCCTACTCGAGCAAGGGCGACAAAGTTCCCCTGATCGTCTTCCTGCACGGCTCCGGCGAACGCGGCGCCGACCTGAACAAGGTAAAAGCCTGGGGACCGCCCGCCATCGTCGAGAAGGACCCCGACTTTCCCTTCATGGTGGTCTCGCCCCAGGTGGCGGAGGGCGAGTGGTGGGATTCCTGGCGGCTGAAATCCATGCTCGACGACGTGCTCAAGCGTTACAACGTCGATCCGAAGCGGGTCTACCTGACCGGCATCAGCATGGGCGGCTACGGCGCCTGGGACTTCGCGTCGCGCTATCCGGACTACTTCGCCGCGGTCGCCCCGATCTGCGGCGGCGGCATCCCACGCCTGGCCGGGCGGCTGAAGGACGTTCCGGTGTGGGCCTTTCATGGCCTGAAGGACGAGGCGGTGCCGGAGCAGGAGTCGGCCCGCATGGTGGAGGCGCTCAAGGCGCAGGGAGGCAATGTGAAGTACACGGTGCTGCCGGAAGCCGGCCACATCGAGGCATGGGTGCATGCCTACGGCGAGGCCGGGCTGTTCGAGTGGTTCGCGCAGCAGCGCCGCCTGTAGGAATCAGCGCCAGAAATCAGCGTGGCAGGCTGGCGATGACCTTGCTGGCGAATTCGGCAGCGTTGCCGGCGTGCCAGCGCCATACGATCACCAGCTCGTGGTCGGGCGACACGAGCACGGTGTTGCTGCCCGCGCCCAGCGCGGCATAGGCGTTGGCGGGCAGGCCCGGCAGGTTCTTGCCCTTGGTGTTGAGCCACCACAGGTAGCCGTAGTCCGGACCATGCGCGCTGGGCGTGAGCGCTTCCTTGACGTAGTCCGCCGGCAGCACCCGCTTGCCGTTCCACTGCCCGCCGCGCAGCCACAGGTAGCCGAAGCGCGCCATGTCCCAGGAATCGATCCACATGCCGCCGCCCCAGCGCGTGCCGCCGCTGACGGAGGGGACCTGCTTGCCGTTCAGCTCCACATAGCTGTTATGGTAAGGAACCCACTTCCAGCGGTTCGAGGCGCCGATCGGGTCCATCACCTGCTGCTTGAACACCTGCGGCACCGGCCCGTCGAACACGCGCAGCAGCGACAAGGCGAATCGGTTGATGCGCACGTCGTTGTACTCGTAGAAACTGCCCGGGGCCTGCAGGGCGCGCGGCTTGCGCTCGCCGGCCCCGAAGGCGTCCTTGCCGATGAAGTCGGCGTTCTTGCCCCACAGGCTGCCCTCCCACTCGGTTTCCTGCTGCAGGTGCTGCTTCCAGGTGACTTGCGCATTGCGGCCCGAGGCATAGCCGCCGTCGGTCACGCGCTTGCCTACCGGCTCGTCGAGCGCGATGCGGCCGTCGCGCACGGCCACGCCGGCAACCGTGGCCAGCATGCTCTTGGCCACCGAATAGGTCGGGTCGACGAAATGCGTATCGCCGAATTCGGCCACCACGTAACCCTTGTAGATCACCAGCCCGTTGGTGCGGGCGCGCTCGGTCGGCATCGAGCCCAGGCGGGCCCCGAAAGTGGCTTCCTGGTCCGAGAAATCGAGGGCGCGGGTGGTCTCGCGCGCCTGCGCGAACTGCACCGCGGCGGCCAGGGCCTGCGCGTCGATGCCCAGTTCGGCGGGCGACTTGCGGGCCCACTCGCCGGCCGGCGGAAAGTATGTGCCGGTGCCGGAAGTGCCTGCGGTGGCGGCGCAGCCGGCGAGCAGCGGCAGCAGCGCGGCCAGGCTAAGCGCCAGCACGCCGCGGCGTGAAACGTGCGTCATGAATTGGTCCAGTGAGAGTAGGGAAAACGGATCAGGCTGGAGTTGTAGTAGCGCTTGTCGCCGCTGACCTCCTGGCCGATCCAGTCGGGTTTGTCGAACACGGTGTCTTCCGAGGGCAGTTCGATCTCGGCTACCACCAGGCCGGCGTTCTCGCCCAGGAATTCGTCGACTTCCCAGGTGAAGCCGGCGTGTTCGATGCGGCGACGGTATTTTTCGACCAGCGGACGCTCGCACAGGGTGTCGAGCAGCTCTTGCGCCTCGAGCAGGGGAATCGGATATTCCCACTCGCCGCGGCTGACGCCCGTGCCCTTGCTCTTGATGGTGAGCACGCCTGTCCCGCCCTCGATGCGCACGCGCACCGTGCGCATCGGGTCGGAGCACAGGTAGCCCTGGCGCAGCAGCACCGGCTCGCCCAGCGAGCGCCAGGCGTCGCCGGTGAGCAGGAACTTGCGCTCGATTTCGACGCCCATGTCTTCAGTCCAGCGTCTGCAGGATCGGCGTCAGGATCGCCGCACCGAGCGCCGCGCTGCGCGCACCGTTCCAACCGGTGTGCGGGTCGGGCAGGTTGGCGTTGTCCTTGAAGGGCATTTCCAGGGTCAGCGACAGGCACTTGAAGGTATGGCCGATGTACTTCGAGGCCAGGGTCAGCAGTTCTTCGTTGTACTTGCTGGCCGCATAGCCATACACGTTCTGGAAGTCCGGACTGGCCGCCATGTAGCGTTCGATGAAGGCGTTCTGGGTCGCCAGGCGCTCCGGGGTGAAGTCGGCCAGCATTTCGCTGCCCGCCACGAAGTTGTACGGCAGCGCTTCGTCGCCGTGGATGTCGAAGAACATGTCGACGCCGGTCTCGTGGATCTTGTTCTTCACGCACAGCACTTCCGGGCTGCGCTCCAGCGATGGCGTCATCCATTCGCGGTTGAGGTTGGCGCCGGCCGCATTGGTGCGCAGGTTGCCGCGCACCGAGCCGTCCGGGTTCATGTTCGGCACGATGTAGAACACGGCGCGCTCCAGGAGCTTGCGCGAGACCGGATTGGCGTTGTCCAGCAGCGCATCCATCATGCCTTCCACGAACCACTCGGCCATGGTCTCGCCCGGGTGCTGGCGCGCGATCACCCAGATCTTCTTTTCGGCCTGCGGGTTGCCGATCACGACCAGGTTCATGTCGCGGCCGTCGATCGTGGTGCCGATGTCGTGCACGCGCGCGACCGGGTTCTCCGCCACCTCACCCAGCAGGCGCAGGTGGCGCTCCCAGGTGTAGGGCTCGAAGTAGGCGTAGTAGATGCTGTCGAGTTCGGGCGTGTGGTTGACCGTCATCACCTGGCCGTCGAAACTCGTTGGAACGCGGAACCAGTTCTCGGTGTCGTAGCTGGCGGCGACCTGGTAGTCCTCGAAGCCTTTCGGGTAGGTCGCCTGGCCGGCGTTCAGGAAACGGATCGTGCAGGCCTGGCCGCGCGCGCCCTGCAGGCGGAAGTGGAACCACTGGTGGATGTCGGCGTGCGAGTCCGCACGCAGGTTCAGGTCGATCGCCTTGGGGCCGTCGGCGCGCACGACCTCGATGGCGCCGGAGTCGAAGGCCTGGCTGATTTTGATGGGCATGGCAATCCTTCTTTGTCGGTTCGGGAGAAGCGCATCATACTGCAGAGCGATGCGCCGCATGCGGCATCCGGACCGGGACCGGCATTGCCCCGCCCTGCCCGGCTACGCCGGCGTACCGTCCTGGCGCGATTACTGCGCGTCGAGGTCGATCAGGTCTTTGCTGTACATCAGCATGATCTGGCGCATCAGCTCGACGTTGCTGCGGTCCAGCACCACGGTCAGGTCTTCCTTGGCGTTCGAGGCGAAGTTCATGCGCAGGGCGCCGGGCAGCTCCTTGCACTGCACGAACTCGGCGCGCGGGGTATAGGGATGGTCCCAATCCTGCTGGGTCACCGGCGCGCAGGGCGGCGGCGGCGCCAGGTTCGGGTCACGATTGACCGGCAGGTGCTTGAGCAGCCAGAACACGATGGATGCCGGCACGTAGAGCTGGACGTCGGCGGCGCCCTTGCAGGCAAACTTGACCAGCAACAGGTTGCCGACGCGATCGCAGGACATGGCCATGCTCTTGACTTGACGAATTACCGCAGGTTTCACGACGATATTCCTAGGGAAAAGGTTGAAAAAGGCGCAGCGATTCTACCGCATCCCATGGTCGTGTCCAAAAACAAAACGGGGAGCTCGCGCTCCCCGTGTCGGTTCCGCCACTGGCTCCTGCCTTGCAGGAGCCATGACGATCGCTTACTCCTTCGAGCCGCGGCCGCCGCCCTGCGAGTTGCGGCCACCCTTGGCGGAGGCTGCACGCGACGGGCCACCCGAGCCGGCGTTGGCCGACTGGCGGTTGCCGTGGCTCATGCTGCCGGCGCGGCGGGCTTCTTCCGAAGTGAATTCGTGCGCCGTGCCCTTGGCGTGGGCGGCCTTGCCGCCCTGGCTGGCGATTTCACGCTGGCGGGCCGGATCCATCGAAGCGAAACCGCGGTTGCGGGTGCCGCTGCTCTGGCTGTTGCCGCCCTGATTGCTGCCTTGCTTGTTACCTTGATTGCTTGAGGCCATGATGATCTTCTCCCTTGTACGCTTTATGAACCGCCGCGTCCTGCGGCAGGCTGTCGCCGGTCAAGCTCGAAGCCCGATGAGTGACCGGCGAAATCATCTTAGGTAGCACTGATGAATGCTGGTATAGGACGCTTTCAGATGACTTTGTAGGACTTCACGCGACAGAAAATGCATTAATGAAAATGTACTTCCAGTCGTCAACAAACCCTTCAGTATCCGTCCTACACAGGTCCCCTACCCCTTCCTATACTGTATTGGCGTGAATGCGCGCATCATTGCGCTATCAGGACGGCGTGCATGCGCCGCAGCGACACAGCGAAAGGAGTCGATATGGACGCGAACCAACGTAGCGAAGTCAACAACCAGACCAACAACGGCGCCAACGAAAAATGGACGCCCGGCTCCAAGGGCAATACCACGTCCGGCCCGATGGACCATACCTATCCGAAGGGTCCGGGCCAGCAGGGCACGATTCGCGGCGAGAACGAAATGCATCCCAACCAGGACCCCGCGCGCATGGACCGGCAGGAAGTGGCCGCCGAAGACGGCGGCCGGGCCGACTACGAGACCACCCTGCCCCATGCCGTCCCGGACGACCTGCCGGGCGGGTCGATGCAAAGCCAGCAGACCGGCGGTTCCGGCCCGCAGCAAGGCATCACCGACAGCCACCAGCGCCAGATGGAACAGCGATCCAGCGCCTGGGGCCTGCTGGAGCAGCCGGTGGGCCACCGCGACAAGCATTCCGGCACCGACCTGCGCGCCCACCCTGCCAACCAGCAGGGCCACAGCCAGGACGCGCATGCGATGAATCCGCATGATGCGAACCAGCCGGAACTGCAGGGCGGCTCGCTCGGACGCCACCACGGCGTGGCGCCCGGCACCTACCAGTCCCAGGGCACGAGCGCCGAGACCGGCTACGGCAACCGGCAAAGCGCGGCCGGCACCGGCGAAGGCACCGGCATGGCGATCGGCCCGCATCCCGTGAACCAGCAAAGGAGCAAGGAATGAACCAGCAAGACGACCAGAACCGGCAATCGAGCACCGACCGCAACGGTTCGCAAACCGGTCCCGCGGGCAGCGAAGGCAAGGCCGAGCCGCACAAGTCGAACGACGTGACCGGCGGCCTGCCGCGCAGCCCCGGCAACAGCGGCCCGCGCAGCGAGGACCAGGGCTGGAAGCCGGGCCAGAGCGTGAAGGCGGAAGAGAACCCGGTGCACGAGTCGAACGACGTGGCCGGCGGGCTGCCCAAGAGCCCGGCCGGCGCGAACCGCCTGGCGGGCGACCGCAAGATGGACGACGATACGGGCTTCTCGCGCCAGTAAGCCTGGCCGGATGCGTACTGCGGGGCGGCCACGCCGCCCCGTCTCCACTCCCTTTCCTGCGCGCCTTGCCACGCCTTCGGCCTGATCCGGGCCGAACCTTGACACAGCTCCAAACCAGCCCGGACTGACGGAACCCATCCGTTCCCGCCCGACTCCAACCGCACTCAACACGTTCCGTTGTCCGCATGTCGCGGTAGCGGCGCACGTGTATCGAGCGTACGCGGAGACGAATCATGTCAGCAAGCACGGATGACGCAACGATCGTGGTTTCGGTGGTGGTGCCCGCCTGTGGCCGCATGGACCTGCTCGACCGCTGCCTGGACGCACTGATGCGCCAGCAGTTCGATCCGCACCAGGTCGAAATCATCGTCGTCGACGATGAGCCCAACCACAATACCCTGCACCTGGTCGCCGGCTGGCGCACCCGCACGCTCGAGCGCGGCCCGCGCCTGTCCTACGTCGCCAACCCCGGGCCGCCCGGCCCCGCCTCGGCCCGCAACCGCGGCTGGCGCGCCGCGCGCGCCCCCATCGTTGCCTTCACGACCGACGATGCGGTGCCGGAACCGTGCTGGCTGGCCGAGGGCCTGGCCGCCTTCCGCGCCGACGCCGAGGTGGTCTGCGGACGCATCCAGACGCCGGTGCCGGCCCGTCCCACCGAATACCAGCGCAGCGCCCACGGCCACGAGGCCGCCGACTTCACCAGCGCCAGCTGCTTCTTCCGCAAGACCGCGCTGGAGCGGCTCGACGGCTTCGACGAGCGCTTCAGCGTGCCGCGCGGCAGCGACGCCGACATGTATTTCCGCCTGCTGGAACACGGCGTGACCATCGTGCGGGCGCCGCGCGCCCTCGTGGTCTACCCGGTCCGCCCCGCGCCCTGGGGCGCGAGCCTGCTGCAGATCCGCCATGCGGTGTTCGATGCCCTGCTCTACAAGAAGCATCCCGCCCTGTACCGCCAGAAAGTCGAGGCGCGCCCGCGCTGGGACCACTACGCGATCGTCGGCGTGCTGCTGCTCGCCCTGGCCGCACTGCTCGCCGGCCTGCCGGTGCTGGCCGCCCTGGCCTTCGTCGGCTGGCTGCTGCTCACCGGCCGCCTGTGCGCGCACCGGCTGCGCGGGGTCGCGCACACGCCGGCGCACGTGGCCGACATCGTCGTCACCTCGGCGCTACTGCCGCCGCTGGCCGTGTTCTGGCGCCTGGCCGGCGCGGTGCGCTACCGCGTCCGTTTCGCCTGAGGCCGCCATGCGCAGACTGAAGGTCCTTACCTGGCATACCCACGGCAGCTACCTGCACTACCTGTCGCACGCGCCGCACGACTTCCACGTCTTGTCCAAGCCCGGCTGCCCGCCCGGATACGGCGGGTGCTGCGGCAGCATGCCCTGGCGCGACAACGTCCACGATCTCCCCGTCGAGCACGCGCGCCACCACGCATTCGACTGCATCCTGTTCCAGGACGACCATCAGTGGGAGAAAGACCAGTACGAGTACCTGACGCCGGCACAGCGGGCGCTGCCGCGCATCTACCTGGAACACGATCCGCCCCTGGGCCACCCCACCGACACGCGCCATCCGGTCGACGATCCCGGCGTGCTGCTGGTGCACGTCACCCCCTTCAACGCCCTGATGTGGGACAGCGGCCGCACGCCCGTGCGCTTGACCGCGCCGGGCGTGCCGGCCGCGCCGGATGCGCGCTACAGCGGCGAACTGGCGCGCGGCCTGGTGGTCACCAACCACCTGGCGCGGCGCGGCCGGCGCATGGGGCCCGACCTGTTCCTCCAGGCCCGCCAGACGCTGCCGCTCGACCTGGTCGGCATGGCCGCGGAGGAACTCGGCGGGCTGGGCGAAATCGAGCACGCCCGGTTGCCCGCCTTCATGGCGCGCTACCGCTTCCTGTTCAGCCCGATCCGCTATTCGAGCCTGGGACTGAACCTCATCGAGGCCATGATGGCCGGGCTCCCGGTAGTTGGCTTCGCCACCGCCGAAATGGCCACCGTGATCGAGAACGGCGTGTCCGGCTACACCGCCACCGAACTGCGGCCGCTGCTCGGGCACATGCAGGCCCTGCTCGACGATCCGGGGCTGGCCCGCCACCTCGGCGAAGGCGCCCGCCGTACCGCACGCGACCGCTTTTCGATCGGCCGCTTCAGCAGCGACTGGGATGCCGCGCTGCGCCACGTCACCGGCCTGGGCCCGGCCCGGCAGGAGCAAGCATGAAACTCGACGAGATCCAGGCCGCGGCGAACGTGGCAGCAGTGGCGGCGGCACAAGCGGCGCAGGCGGCACAGGCGGCCGACACCGTGGCGCCGGCGGACCCACACCCGCTTCCCCCGCCGCCCCTGGCCGCGGGGAGCGCCGGCGCACGCCGCCGCATCGCCATCATCAGCGAGCACGCCTCTCCGCTGGCCGCCCCCGGCAGCATCGACTGTGGCGGCCAGAACGTCTACGTGGCCCAGCTGGCGCGCGAACTGGCGCGCGCCGGGCACCTGGTCGACGTGTTCACGCGTCGCGACGCCCCGGAGCAGCGCCAGGTCGCGCACTGGCATGACAACATCCGCGTCATCCACGTCCCGGCCGGGCCGCCGCGCTACGTCCCCAAGGAACAGATGCTGCCGCACGTCGACGCCTTCGCGCGCTACGTCACCCGCTTCGCACGGCGCCAGCCGGCCGCCTACGACATCGCGCACGCCAACTTCTTCATGTCGGGCATGGTCGCCCAGCACCTGAAGGCCGCCCTCGGACTGCCCTTCGTCATCACCTTCCATGCGCTGGGACGGGTGCGCCGCCTCGCGCAGGGCACGGCCGACACCTTCCCGACCGAACGCATGCGCATCGAGGCCGCGCTGATGCGCGCGGCCGACCGCGTCATCGCCGAGTGCCCGCAAGACCGCCACGACATGGAGCGGCTCTACGGCGCCCCGCTCTCGCGCATCGCCATCACGCCCTGTGGCTTCGCGCCCGACGAACTGTGGCCGGTGCCGATGCCCGAAGCCCGCGCCCGCCTGGGGCTGGACGCGGGCCGCTTCATCGTGCTCCAGCTGGGGCGCATGGTGCCGCGCAAGGGTGTCGACACCGTCATCCAGGGAGTGGCCATGCTGCGCCACCGCTACGGCGTCGATGCGCAACTGCTGGTGGTGGGCGGCGATATCGGCGGCCACGGCGGCGACGGCCTCGAACTGGCGCGCCTGCGCAGTGTCGCGGCCGACCTCGGCATCGCGGCGCACGTGCGCTTCACCGGCCAGCAGCCGCGTGCCGTGCTGCGCGACTACTACAGCGCCGCCAACGTCTTCGCCAGCACACCGTGGTACGAACCCTTCGGCATCACGCCGGTCGAGGCGATGGCCTGCGCGCGCCCCGTGATCGGCGCCGAAGTCGGCGGCATCAAGAGCACGGTCAACGACAGCGTGACCGGTTTCCTGATCCCCTCGCGCGACCCGGCCGCGCTGGCCGAGCGCCTGGCGCGCCTGCACCGCCATCCCGAGCTGGCGCGCGCCATGGGCGAAGCCGGGCGCCGCCGCGCCTGCGAGCACTACACCTGGCGCCACGTCGCCGCCCAGCTGGCCGCCATCTATGCCGACGTGCTGGACACCGCCCAGGCCGCGGCCTATCCCAACCACATCACCCTGAGGAGCCCATGAGCACCACGACGCAGCAGCATTCTTCCCTGCACGGCAAGGTCGTACTGGTTACCGGCGCCGCCAGCGGCCTGGGCGCCGCCCTCGCACGCCGGCTGGCGGCCTCCGGCGCCAGCATCTTCGGGGTCGACCGCCAGGCCGCGCGCCTTGCCGACAACATGGCGCAGCTGCGCGAACAGGGCGTGCAGGCGCACGCGCTGGGCGTCGACATCGCCGACCCCAGCGTGGCGCAGCGCGTGGTGGAGCATGCCGTCGACGTGCTGGGCCGGCTCGACATCCTGGTCAACAATGCCGGCACCGACGTCACCCTGCCGATCGCCGAACTGGCGGACCAGGACTGGCTGCGCGTGGTGGGCACCAACCTGACGGCGCCCTTCCTGCTGTCCAAGTACGCGGCCGGAGCGATGCGCCGCCATGGCGGCGGCCACATCGTCAACATCGCCTCCACCGCCGCCAAGCGGGCCTGGCCCAATGCCAGCGCCTACCACGCGAGCAAGTGGGGCCTGCTGGGCCTGTCGCATGCGCTGCATGCCGAACTGCGGCCGGAGAACATCCGTGTCACCGCCGTGATCGCCGGCGGCATGCGCACGCCCTTCCTGCTCGAGCGCTTCCCCGACCTCGACGCCGACAGCCTGCAAGACCCGGCCGACGTCGCCGACGCCATCCATTCCGTGCTGGTGCTGCCGCCCACCACGGTCGTCGCCGAACTCACCGTCCTGCCGCTGCGCGAAACGTCCTGGCCATGAAAGCGATCTTCCTCGACAAGGACGGCACCCTGGTCGACGACCTGCCCTACAACGTCGAGCCGCGCCGGATCCGGCTAGTGAGCGGCGCCGGCCCCGCGCTGCGGCTGCTGGCCCGGCTCGACTACCGCTTCTTCATCGTCACCAACCAGTCCGGCATCGCGCACGGCTGTTTCGGCGAAGACGCCATGGGGCCGGTCGCCGACCGCCTGGCCGACCTGCTGTTCCGCGAAAACCTGACGCTCGACGGCTTTTATTATTGCCCCCATCACCCGCTCGGCACGGTCGGCACCTACGCCATGGTATGCGCCTGCCGCAAGCCGTCGCCGGGCATGCTGATCAAGGCGGCCCACGAGCACGACATCAACCTGCGCGAGTCCTGGATGATCGGCGACATCCTGCACGACGTCGAAGCCGGCAACCGCGCCGGCTGCCGCACGCTCCTGATCGACAACGGCAACGAGACCGAGTGGCGGCTCGGCCCGCGCCGCGTTCCCACCCGGATGGCGCCGGACCTGTATGCGGCGGCCGTGCTGATCGCCTCGCACGAGGAACCGCGATGAGGCCGGCGTACGAAGCGGCACCCATCGGCCTCCGGCCGCCGCAGCCCTGGCAGGCCGCGCGGCGCATCCTGTGCGTCCGCCTCGATTCGCTCGGCGACGTGCTCATGTGCACGCCGGCGATCCGGGCCCTGCGCGAATCCCTGCCGGGCTGCCACCTGACGCTGCTCAGCTCCCCTTCGGGCGCGGCGGCGGCGCCCCACATTCCCGAGCTCGACGCCGCGCTGGCCTATCGCGCCCCCTGGATGAAGCACGCCGAACCGGCGAGCGCGCAAGCGCTGCAGGAATACGCCGCGCGGCTCGCGGCCGGACGCTTCGACGCCGCCGTCATCTTTACTTCGTATTCGCAGAGCCCACTGCCCGCCGCGATGCTGTGCCAGCTGGCGGACATTCCCTTGCGCCTGGCCTCCTGCCGCGAGAATCCCTATCAACTGCTCAGCCATTGGGTGCCCGAGCGCGAGCGCGAGCGCGCCAGCCGCCACGAAGTGCAGCGCCAGCTCGACCTGGTCGCCGATGTCGGCTGCGCGACCTCCGACACGGCGCTGTCCTTTGCCGTCCCGGCGGCCGACGCCGCACGCGTGCATGGCATGCTCGAAGAACACGGGGTCGATCCGGAGGCGCCCTACCTGGTGCTGCATGCGGGAGCCAGCGCCGCCTCGCGCCGCTATCCCGTGCGCCACTGGCTGGTCCTGATCGGCATGCTGCGCCGGCGCTTCGGCTACAAAATCATCCTCACGGGCGAGCTCGGCGACGCGGATGCGCTGCGCCCGCTCGCCGAGGGCTGGAGAAGTCCCGCGCATTCCCTGATCGGCAAGCTCGGGCTGGGAGAACTGGGCGCGCTGATCCGTGGGTCACAGCTGCTCATCACCGGCAACACCGGGCCAGCCCACATTGCGGCGGCCGTCGGCACGCCGCTGGTCGACCTGTACGCCCTGACGAATCCCCAGCACACCCCATGGCGCGTGGCGCACCGCCTGCTGTTCCACGACGTCAGCTGCCGCAACTGCCTGCGCAGCAGCTGCCCGCAAGGCCACCATGCCTGCCTCGACTCCCTGGCACCGGGCACGGTGCTCGAGGCCGCCGCCGAGCTGCTGGCAGCGGCCCCGAACAGGCCGGCGCGAACCGGGGATGCGGCCCTTGCCTTCGTCTAGCAAGGCCGTATTGACGCCAGCCAGATGCGAAAGCGCAAAAAACCGGGCGCAAACGTATAACAAAAACTCAAGCATTCGGACGAGCTCTGATATAATTCCGGAGTTCGTCGGGGCGTAGCGCAGCCTGGTAGCGTACCTGCATGGGGTGCAGGGGGTCGGAGGTTCGAATCCTCTCGCCCCGACCAATAAAATCAATGAGTTAGGCCAGCCGAAGGGTTGGCCTTTTTCATTCTTGGCATACGTGGTAAGAAATTTGGTAAGAATTTCTCAGCGTGCTTTGTTTGGAGAGTACGCTAGCGTGGTAGAGACGGGGGCCAAGCATGAAGTCAGCTTCGGAAATTTTAGTCGAATTGGCGCAGACGATAGGACAGTTAGCTAGTGCTCTTGGAGCTTCTGAAAAGTACACAGCTGCCCTTGAAGGCAGGATGCTCCAACTCGAGCTTGAACTAGATGAGATTAGAGCTTTGCAGTCGACAACTGCTGAGATCAATCAGCCGGATTTAAAAATACCCTTGCTGGCCCTTGAACGCAAAAGTCACGTAACAACCTCAACAGCTGCTGCTTGGCTCAACCGTAGTCCGCAAACGTTGCGCAAGTGGGCATGCTGTGACAATGGGCCACTGAGCCCGACACGCATAAACGGCCGTCTTGCTTGGTCAGTTGAGGACTTAAGAAGGATCTTGATGACCCCTGCTAAGCCCCCCTGAACGCAGACACATTCTGTTGGCATCAGATGCGATGTAGCGGACTACCAATAAACGCAGGAGCTCACATTCAGGCAATTTCGTGCGTCGCGAGCGTCGTGTACGAAGTATGCAGTATCCAGGTACATTCGCTATATCTGCGTAGCTTCTGATGCTCTACAATGCTAGAGCGCAATACTCATCTCCCCTTGTGTTTTCGCGTTGTAGCCGCACGCGGCGTCGCGTACGAAGCTATCAAAAGTGACCTGGCGTAATTTTTGGCGAACACGCGAGCCGCAGTGAAAATCGAACAAAATATTGGTCACTTAGGCAAGATCGTCGTATGAACGCAGTTGAAATTGAAACAGCTATCTCAGAACTAGCTCTCCAGCCTTTTAGTGCTGCCGAGTTCCCATTCGCTTTTCTTGCTGCCTTTGGCAACAAGGAAACGACGCTTAAACGTTTGCGCTCCGGCAACAACAACCTTTCGGATGTACCTGGCGCAGTACTACAGCGCAACAATATCCACATCGCAACATGCGACGTGGGTGAGGTGAACTCAACTCTCAAAGTCTTAAGGAATAGCCAGGCCACCGCTAAAGCTAAAGCCAAGTTCATTTTGGCGACTGACGGGCAGATGGTTGAAGCAGAGGACTTGATCAGTGGCGAAACCATCTCCTGCGCCTACACCGACTTCCCCAATCGCTTCGGCTTTTTCTTACAGTTGGCCGGTATCTCTACAATTAAGGAGATCAAAGACAGCGCCATCGATGTGCGTGCCACTGGACGACTGAACAAGCTCTACGTCGAATTGCTGCGCGAAAATCCTGACTGGGCAACAGAGGAACGCCGCGCTGACATGAATCACTTCATGGCGCGGTTAATTTTTTGCTTCTTTGCGGAAGACACTGATATCTTCAACGGCGAAGGCCTATTCACGCAAATCGTGGAACAGATGTCGGAGCGTGACGGCACCAACACTCATGAAGTGTTGTCCGAAGTTTTCCGCGCAATGAATATCAGCCCCCCTGAGCGCCCTCGGGCCCAACCACGCCTCGGCAGCTGGGCCGATCAGTTCCCATATGTGAATGGCGGCTTATTCTCTGGCAGTACCGAAGTGCCCCGTTTCACGCGCATCGCACGCACTTACCTGTTACATGCCGGTGGCCTGAACTGGAAACAGATCAATCCGGATATCTTTGGCAGCATGATCCAGGCCGTCGCTGATGACGAAGAACGTGGAGCACTAGGCATGCATTACACAAGCGTGCCGAACATTTTGAAGGTGTTAAATCCTTTGTTTCTAGATGACCTGCGAACGCAGCTCGCAGAAGCTGGAGACAATGAACGAAAGCTTTTGAACCTGCGTAAGCGAATGGCACACATTCGCGTGTTTGATCCAGCGTGCGGATCAGGGAACTTTCTCGTCATCGCTTATAAGCAGATGCGTGACATTGAGGCCGAGATTAATCGCCGCCGCGGAGAACCGCATCTCGGCAGCGAGATTCCATTGACCAACTTTCGGGGCGTCGAACTACGCAATTTCCCGGCAGAAATTGCCCGCCTAGCGTTAATAATCGCTGAGTTTCAGTGTGACGTGCTGTATCGCGGACAAAAGGACGCGCTCGCTGAGTTTCTTCCGCTAGATGCGCAGAACTGGATAATTTGTGGAAATGCCTTGCGTTTGGACTGGCTCAAGATTTGCCCACCGACGGGTACAGGCGTTAAGTTAGTAGCCGATGATTTGTTCGGTACGCCTCTAAATCAGGCTGAAATTGACTTCGAGAACGAAGGTGGGGAGACCTACATTTGTGGAAATCCTCCTTATAAAGGCAGCAAGTGGCAGACGGACGAGCAGAAGAGCGACCTGGCGAACGTTTGGTCAAAACATCCAAACTTGGTCAAGACCACTGACTACGTCACCGGATGGTTCGCTAAATTCTTAGACTACGTTGACAGCGTACCCAACGCTGTTGGAGCCTTTGTAGCAACTAACAGCGTTTGCCAAGGTCAACAAGCAATTGACGTTTGGCCAGTAGCGTTTCAGCGTGAGTGCGAAATCCGCTTTGCCCATACGTCGTTTAAGTGGGCTAACCTGGCTAGTTATAACGCAGGCGTTACTGTAGTAATCATTGGACTCGGCAAGAAGTCTGCCGCACCGAAAAAACTGTATCAGGACGCTTTACTCAAGCAGTGTTCGGCGATCGGCCCATATCTAGTGCCAAATAGTCTTGCATATGTACAGAAAGCCAACAAGCCTATCGGTGAGCAGTCCCAAATGTTGTTTGGGAATATGCCGCGTGATGGTGGTCATCTATTCTTAGATACCGATTTGGTTGCAGAGGTCATCGCAAACGATCCTGAAGCTGCGCATTTTATCAAACGGTTTGTTGGATCAGACGAGTTGATCAATGGAAGGCAACGTTACTGCTTGTGGATCGAAGACAACGAGGTCGAAAAGGCAAAGGAAATTGAGTTCATCGCACAGCGGCTGAACTTAGTGGCCGAGAACCGCAAGAAATCTGATGCTGAATCAACCCGCCAATTTGCTAAGCAACCTCATCGGTTCGTCCAAATAGCTGGGGTGGCGGTAAGCAGCCAAATACTTGTACCTGGTGTGAGTTCTGAAAACAGGCCCTATCTTCCGTGCGACTACTTGACATCCGATAGTATTGTCTCGAACAAGTGCTTTGCACTCTACGACGCCCCACTATGGAACATGGCCCTCATCGCCTCCCGTCTTCACTGGGTTTGGATTGGCACAGTTTGCGTGAGGATGCGAACTGATTTTTCATATTCCAATACACTTGGTTGGAACACCTTCCCCATACCGCTCCTTACAGACCAGAACAAGGCTGACTTGACCGCATGCGCAGAAGACATTTTGCTAGCCCGCGAAATGCATTTTCCCGCGACGATTGCAGATTTGTATGACCCAGAGATGATGCCGGACAACTTGCGACATGCACATGAGCGCAATGACGAAGTATTGGAACGTATATACATTGGCCGTCGCTTTAGAAACGACACTGAGCGGTTAGAAAAACTTTTCGACCTGTACACGCAAATGGTGGCAAATGCGCAGCATGGTATGACGAAAATGAAGAGAGGAAAGAAAACGTGAGCACACACGCGGACAACCCAACAAACAGCCATACCGTCCCCTCAGTATCCATCACAACGGCAAGGACCGGGACATCAAGTAAGGCTAATTCGTTGGGAATGCGCCCAATGCAAGAGCGTGCCTACGCTAAACGCGGCGAGCAGTACCTGCTCATTAAGTCCCCGCCAGCTTCGGGAAAATCTCGTGCACTCATGTTTATCGCGCTCGATAAGCTCAATAATCAAGGCTTGCGTCAGGCTATCATCGTAGTGCCGGAGCGTTCTATTGGAGGTAGTTTTGCGGATGAGCAACTGAGCGAGTATGGATTCTTTTGGGATTGGAAGGTTGCTCCACAATGGAACTTATGCAATGCACCTGGCGTGGATGAGTTGCGCGTAGCAAAGTCTAAGGTGGATGCGGTACGACAGTTCCTGGAAAGTGCTGATCGGGCGCTTGTCTGCACTCATGCTACCTTCCGCTTTGCAGTAGACGAGATGGGCGTCGAGGCATTTGACGATCGCCTTATCGCCATCGATGAGTTTCACCATGTTTCCAGCAACCCAGACAATAAGTTAGGTAGTCAGCTGGAAGCCTTCATTGCTCGTCAGAAGACGCATTTAGTGGCGATGACCGGATCTTATTTTCGCGGCGATAGCGAGGCTGTGTTAGCTCCAGCGGATGAGGCAAAATTTGAAACGGTCACATACACCTATTATGAACAGCTGAATGGTTACCGATGGCTCAAATCATTGGATATTGGCTACTTCTTCTATACGGGCCGGTACGTCGATGCCATCTCGAAGGTATTAGATCCCGCACTTAAAACAATTGTCCACATACCTAGCGTGAACTCGCGCGAAAGTTTGCAAGACAAGGAGCGCGAGGTCAACGAAATTATGAATGCGCTGGGAACTTGGAAAGGCATCGATCCCGCCACTGGCTTCCATCTCATACAGACTAAAGATGGCCACACACTGAAGGTGGCCGACCTGGTCGATGACATTGACGCGGCCAAGCGTTCCCGCGTGCTAAGTGCTCTAAAAGATCCCGCGCAGAAGAATAACCGCGATCACGTGGACGTCATCATTGCGTTAGGTATGGCTAAAGAAGGGTTTGACTGGATTTGGTGCGAACATGCGCTTACGATTGGTTACCGTAGCAGTTTGACGGAAATTGTCCAAATCATTGGTAGGGCTACCCGTGATGCTGAAGGTAAAACGCGAGCCCGTTTCACCAACCTAATCGCAGAACCTAATGCTGAGCAGGCAGCGGTAGCTGAGGCTGTTAATGACATGCTAAAAGCGATTTCCGCAAGTTTGTTGATGGAGCAAGTGCTAGCTCCTCGGTATGAATTTACCCCCAAAAATACCGGCCCAAAGGAAGGGTTTGATTACGGCGACGTAGGCTATAAGGAAGACGGACACAACGTTGGCGTCAACAAAGATACAGGGCAAATTCACGTTGAAATTCATGGGTTAGCCACACCGCAAAGCCCTGAGGCAACTAGGATATGCCGAGAAGATTTGAACGAAGTCGTTACTAATTTCCTACAGGACAAGACCGTTTTAGAGCGAGGCCTGTTCGATAGGGAAAACACGTTACCTGAAGAACTGACTCAGCTACGAATGGGAAAGATTGTTCGTGAACGTTATCCGGATTTAAGTGAAGTAGATCAAGAGGCAATCCGCCAGCATGCGATTGCTGCTATGAATATCACGCAGCAGGCAAAATTAGCACTGATGAAGGCTGATTTGAGCGAAGCCGAAGCTTTACATGGCAACACGGCCTTATTGGACGGCGTACGCAAATTCGTTAATGTGCGGGACTTGGACATCGACTTGATCGATCGTATTAATCCCTTCGACGCAGCGTACGCAGTGCTGGCGAAGGCAATGGACGAGAAATCACTGCGACAAGTGCAGGCTAGTATTGCAGCCAAAAAAGTAAATATACCAGAAGATGAGGCCCGCGAACTGGCAAAGCGCGCATTACAATTTAAAAACGATCGCGGCCGTCTTCCAAACATTAATTCTTCGGATGCTTGGGAAAAGCGCATGGCGGAAGGTATAGCTGCTCTTGCCCGATATCGAGCACAAGCTAAAGCAGCAAAGGCGTCAGGAGAAATTGATGGCTGAGATGAATGATGATGAACTGCTGGATGCGTTAGGAATCGAAGTTACGCCCCTTAAATTCTCTAGCCGGACACCACGAGAGGAACGAATCGTCGCCGGGTTCAAAGAAATTTTGAGCTTTTACCAAACGCGTGGTTGCGCCCCTCAGCACGGCGAGGGACGGGACATTTTTGAGCGCTTGTATGCGGTTCGGCTGGAACAACTTCGTCGGCTGCCGGAAGCTCAGCAATTATTAGCGGCACTAGATGACCCTAAGCTATTATCTTCGACCGTGGCAGCCCAAATTGATTTGGATTCCTTGGACGAAGATGCGCTGTTGGCCGAGTTAGGGATTGATAGCGAACCTTCGACCCTCAATGACATAACCGTCCTGCGACATGTGCGTCCTTACGTAGAGATTAAGGCTGCGGAAGAAATCGCTAACCGGAAGCCATGTGCCGACTTCGAGGATTTTAGGTCGTTGTTTGAAGCAGCTGAAGCGGGGCTCAAAGCAAATACATGGATTACTAAGCCGTTTGCTAAGGACGCAAGTATCGAGGTGGGAGATTTCTTCATCATTGGGGGGCAAATGGCATACGTAGCTGAAATGTACGATTGCACCGAGACAAAGGATGGCCGCCCTAACCCACGTTTGCGGGTCATTTTTGACAACCATACTGAAAGCAATTTATTGCTACGTTCTCTATCGCGTTCACTTTACCCTGATGGAAGCACCCCGGTTGGGCGCCGCGTTATCAAAAAGGATGATGGCCCATTGTTCAGTGGCGCTGCGGAGCCTGACGATATTGAAACCGGTACTATTTACGTCCTGCGTAGCCTGTCAAGCCATCCGTATATCGCCGAGCATCGCGAGCTGATCCATAAGATCGGCGTAACAGGTGGAAGCGTTGTGACGCGGATTGCGGGTGCTGAAAAGGATGCTACGTATATGCTGGCGGGGGTAGAGATTGTAGCAACCTACAAGCTCCACAATCTAAATCGCGTCAAGCTAGAGAATATCTTCCACCGCTTGTTTGGAGCAGCTCAGCTAAATTTAAGTATCGAAGACCGCTTTGGGCATCCGGTGAAGCCGAAAGAATGGTTTTTGGTTCCGCTTCATGTCATCGATGAGGCAGTGCAGCGTATTAAGGACGGCTCAATCACTGACATTATTTACGACATAAAGACAGCTCGTCTAGTCGGATATTCGCCATCGACTGATGATATGTCTTAGTAAAGGTAAGCATGATGGAACGAATGTGGATGGTACGTGGAGAAGGCGGCAGTCTATACGACGCGTTTCGAGAGCGCGGGGTGGCGGCGATTGGCTGGAGCCAACTTGCCCCTCATGCCAAGCCAGGGATTGGGCGCAAACAGTTGATTATCCTGTATCAATCTGCCGAGCCCGAGGCGAAGCCGGGAACGGTAGTCTCGGGGGCGTCCCAAGTTTGGCGCTTTGTAAATGATATTCAAGAAGGCGACTGGGTCGTCACCTACTCGCCAGCCAATCGTCTCTACTTGATCGGGAAAGTCTGCGGTCCGGCGGAACATCATCCTGAGTGGGCTGATCGAGGCCTTTCACTTGCGCGCGCAGTTCAGTGGCAAACGCGGGAACTGCCCCGCGACAGTCTTAGCACCAGCAGTAAAAACAGTTTAGGCTCTACCCTTACATTGTTCGAGGTCTCACCCAGTGCAGCGGCCGAAGTCTGGGCACTGTTAAAAGGCGCACCCGTCGCAACAATAAAGGACGAAGTGGAGGAAGCCACTGCCGATCCGTTAGCTGATATCGAGGCTCAAGCTGTAGAGCGTATTAAAGTGGACCCATCGGTCAAGACAGTTTTTCAGCGAGTTTAAGCTGTGTCGTTTACTCTCACTGCAGCTGGTCGGCGCTGCCCCGTGATACCCCTTCCTCGCCGCTGGAGAGCCTTATC